>JAAYJB010000087.1 GCA_012523155.1 Synergistaceae bacterium
ATGGGAGGCTGGCTGGTGCCCTGGGCAAACGGGGAGATGGCGCAGTCGACCACGTCCGCACCTGCCTCGAGGCCCGCAAAGTATGCCATGGAGGCCATTCCGCTCGTGTAGTGGGAGTGGATCTGCACGGGAAGCCCGGTCTCTTTCTTGATGGTCCGAACGAGTGCGGCCGTCTCTACAGGGCTGATGATGCCGGCCATGTCCTTGATGCAGATGGAGTCGGCCCCCATTGATTTCATGTCCCGGGAGAGTTTGGCGAACGCGTCCAGTGAATGGACCGGGGAAAGGGTGAAGGAGAAGGCAAGCTGAAGATGGGCCCCTTCCTTTTTGATCTGGTCAGCGGCGACTTCCATGTTCCTGAGGTCGTTGAGGGCATCGAATACCCTGATGATGTCAAGGCCGTTGCCTACCGCACGCTTCACAAATTCCCGCACGGTGTCGTCTGCGTAGTGGCGGTATCCCACCACGTTCTGGCCGCGCAGAAGCATCTGGAGCTTCGTTTTTTTGAAGAGTTTCCTGAGGGTGCGGAGCCTTTCCCAGGGATCTTCGTCGAGGAAGCGCATGCATGAATCAAAGGTGGCCCCTCCCCAGACTTCCATTGAGTGGAAGCCTACGTCGTCCATCATCTCCACGATGGGGGTCATGTCCTCGATGCTCATGCGGGTAGCCATAAGGGACTGGTGGCCGTCTCGAAGGCTGGTGTCCGTTATTCCTACTTTTCTCGGTTCTTTTTTCTGCACAGCCACCGACTGCACTTCGGGGGCCTTCTGTTCCGCAGGTCCGGCCGGAGCGGCCGATGGCATACTCTTATTCTTGTTGTGGTTGCTCATAGAATAGTCTCCTCCGTTTATTTTATAATTGATGAAGCTGCTTGAGCTGCATTGATTCCGTTCTTTCAGTCCGCCGTGAGATGAGCCGTTTTCGCCTTCTCCCACAGGCTGTCCAGTTCTTCCATGGTGTATGAGCTCCAGGGCCGTTCGTTTTGAGAAACAAGCTGTTCCACCTTCCGGAATCGGCCGGTGAACTTCCGGTTTGCCCGCCCAAGGGCCGAGTCGGGATCGACGCCCAGGTGGCGGGCAAGATTCACCACCGCGAAAAGCAGGTCTCCCACTTCGTCCTCGATATTTTCGGGAGATCCGGAAAGTACAGCCTCCCTGATCTCGTCCATTTCCTCCTCCACTTTACCATAAAGAGGAGCAGGATCGTCTTTCGGCCAGTCGAAACCTACATGGGCGGCTTTTCCCTGGATCCGGAAAGCTTTCGCAAGAGGGGGAAGCCCTTCGGGGACCCCGGCCAGAAGGGATGTATCCTTCTTTTTCCTGTTCTCTTTTTCCTGCGTTTTTATCTGTTCCCAGTTCCTGAGAACATCGGTGCTCGTGGCCGCGTCAGCATCGGCAAATACGTGGGGATGCCTCCTGACAAGTTTTTCCACCAGGCCGTGGATAACATCCTCTACGGAGAAACGACCTTCTTCAGCAGCGATCTGGGAAAGGAATACGACCTGGAGCAGGACGTCTCCGCACTCTTCCTTTATGTCGGGAAGATCCGCCCTTGTGACGGCGTCCACCAGTTCGTAGGCTTCCTCTACAATATAGGCCCGAAGGCTCTCCATGGTCTGCTCACGATCCCAAGGACATCCTCCTGGAGCCCGAAGGCGTTTCATCACCTCGACCAGCTCCCCGAATGCCCTGTCGCTTTTTTCGTTCATTCACCGCACCTGCTTTCTGTGGCGGAGCGCCTGGAGTATTCCCGCGAGCCCCGCTGCCCCGCCCGGGCCGACAAGCCTGTCTCCCGATGCGATCCATGAGCGCGTTCCCTTCAGCCCGTCGAAAACAGGACCGTTTCCTTTGAGGATCGTTTCCCTTTTTCCGCACTCCACCGACAAGATACCATAAATACCGCCCCGTGACCGGAGTAAAGATACTGAAAAAAGATTCCTCAGGCTCTCGGGCAGCGGACCAAACCGGTCCTGCACTTCCTTTTCGAGGCTGTGAAGCTCTTCGTACCCGTCGATCCTCAGCAGGCGCCGGTAGAGAGCGATGCGTATGGCCTCCTGGGGTATGTATGATGCCGGTACCAGGCAGGGGATATCAACAGAGACTTCCGCAGAGGACGGAAGCGCGCCCCTGATGCCTGCTATTTCTTCCTCGAGCATGGAGTAATACAGGAACGAGTCAGCCTTTCCCCTTCCGCTTCCATGCTGGGACGTTCCGAGAAGCTCTCCGCTTCCGCGTATGCGAAGGTCCTCCAGCGCAAGATCATATCCTGCCCCTTCATCGTTGAGCGCCGTGATGGCGTCGAGCCGCTCCAGGGTCTCTTTTGCAAGGGGCTGTCCCTCGGGATAGAGAAAATACGCGAAAGACGTCTCTTCCCTTCGCCCAACGCGGCCCCTGAGCTGGTACATCTGGGCGAGGCCGAGCTCCTGGCAGTCCTCGACAATGAGTGTGTTCGCGCCGGGTATGTCGAGACCGCTCTCAATAATGGTGGTACAGAGAAGGATCTCAAGTTTTCTATTATAGAAGTTCATCATGGTCTCTTCAAGCTCGTTTTCCTTCATTCTTCCATGGGCCACCCCCAGGGCGGCCGAGGGGAAAAGTTTTCTCAGAAACGACGCCCTTTCATCGAGCCTTGAAATGCGGTTCGAAACATAGAATACCTGCCCGCCCCGTTCGAGCTCCCGCGCGATAGCCGTCCTGACAATGGGCGTGTTCCAGGGACCGGCCGCAGTAAGGACGGGGATCCTGTTCCGGGGCGGTTCGTTGAGAACTGAAATGCTGCGCATTCCCTTGAGGGAGAGGGCGAGCGTTCTTGGTATGGGTGTGGCGGAGAGCATGAGAACATCTATGTTTTCCCTGCCCTCCTTGAGTTTTTCCTTGGACAGTACTCCGAAACGATGCTCTTCATCGATGACGATAAGGCCGAGGTCGTGAAACTCGACATCTTTCTGGAGCATCCGTGACGTGCCTATGAGAATGTCGGTCTTTCCCGAGGCGACGTCGGCAAGTACCCGCTGCTGTTCGGAGCGGCCGGCGAAGCGCGAGAGGAGCGCAACGTTCACAGGGAAGCCCGTCAGCCTGGCGATGAAGGACATGTAGTGCTGCTGGGCAAGAATGGTCGTGGGAACGAGCACGGCGGCCTGCTTTCCTCCCTGTACCGCCCGAAAAGCGGCACGGACTGCTACTTCGGTTTTTCCGTAGCCCACGTCGCCCACGAGAAGCCGGTCCATGGGGGAAGTGCTTTCCATATCGGCCAGGACCTCCGAGATCGCGGTGAGCTGGTCCCTGGTTTCGACGTGGGGGAAGGCCTCCTCGAACTCGCGGAAAAGACCGTCACCCTGAGGGAAGGCAAACCCCTTGACCAGTTCACGCCTGGCGTAGAGCTCAACCAGTTTCCTGATGTCCTTTTGCACCCGTTCACGGGTCCGCCTGACGGTGTTTTTCCACTTCGTTCCCCGAAGGGAATCAAGCCTGACGTTTTCACCCATGTGATCAGGGAGAGGGGTTATCTTGTGAAGTTGGAGCACCGGCAGGAAGAGACGCTGCCCGTCAGCGAATTCGAGTATGAGGCTGTCCATCACTTCTCCCGAGATGGATACCTCCTCGGAACCGCGGAAGACGCAGAGACCGTATTCGTCATGAACGAGGAGCTGCCCTTCTGAAAGACGGTCGTTCCATTCTCTCGGGGGAGCGGCAAGGAGCCCCCTGGCAGGGATGTTTTCAGATATGCCCGCAAGCTCGAGGTCGGATATGAAGACGACCCGTTCCTCGGGATCGAGAAATCCCCGGGAGAGCGCTCCCTCCACGGTGAGGGGAAGATCGTCCTCTGAAAAGGAGAGAATGCGCCTGTTCCTGGTGACGAGGCAAACCCTGTAGCCGTCCTTTTCCCATGCGCTGCAGGTCCAGCGGAATTTTTCCAGGTTCCCCCGAAAGGGGGGGATCTCCTCCAGGGTCAGGCGGCTTTCCGAGAACGATACGGAGGCTGTGATCCTGATCCGCGGGCGTGACGCAAGCCTGAGAAAGACGTCCTGCCACGAGGGGAGAACCTCGCTTCTTCCCTCCGCTTCCGCGATGTCCTTCCAGAGCATGGAGTAGGATTCCGCAGAGACCTCGATCCTTGAGGGCTCGAAAAAAGCGGAAACGGTTCCCTCGGGCAGAAAGTCGAAGAGGCTGGCCTGTTTTGACGCGCTGAGGGAATGGATGTCCGTGTCTTCAAGTACGCCGACGCTCATCTGGGTGCGGGGAGAGAAGCTGCGGATGCTTTCCACTGTGTCATCGAAAAATTCGAACCTGAGGGGGTGCGCGTAGGCGGGGTCGAAAATGTCGAGTATGTAGCCCCGAAAGACGAACTGTCCGGGAGCCCAGACTATGTCGGATCTCACGTAGCCTGCATGAACCAGCCAGTCGAGAAGGCTCTCCCGGCTGTAGTCCCTGCCCGCGGAGATACGGATATCCCGGCTTCCCCTGAATACGGGCGCAAGAAGAGATCCTCCGCTTGCGGCCAGGAGGCCGCCCTCGCTCTTCCATCGGGCAAGGGTCTCGCCGCGCTGCACGGGAAGAGCCCTGTCGGTCATTCCGCCGGGGGTGAGGGGGATCTCCTGGAGAAGGAGTACCGATTCTTCGGGAAAGAGCGTCTCCCAGTCGGAACAGAAAATACCCGCCTGCTTCTGGTCGGGGAACACGAGAAGCGCCGGGGATCCAGGGTTCCGAAAAGCCCAGCACCTCGCAGCGCCGTCAAGGGGAAGGTGCAGGGCCGCTCCGCCGGTCCATAGCCGCGTGTCCAGGTCCCATATTCTGTTCCGCCGGGATGGTCCCGTTCTTTCCATTTTTTTTCTCCGTTTCGGCAAAAAAAGAGACGGCCTTTGGTCCGCCGCCTCTCAGACAGTTCCGTTTATTATATTCATTGCCCGGTCCGGGCCTTCGGAACACCAGGCTTCGACTCCCCGGGCAGCCTGGTCGAGGAGGTCGGGAAGGGTATCCCGCTCCGCCCGGGAAAAGGCACCGAGAACCCATGAGACCATGCCTTTTTCATCGGGGACGGATCCTACTCCGATCCTCAGCCTGCAGACTTCGAGCGTTCCGGCTGTACCCAGGATGGAGAGCATCCCCTTGTGCCCTCCTGCTGACCCCTTTTTCCTGAGCCTGAGCCTGCCGAAGGGCAGGGCGACGTCGTCGTACACCACGAGGACGTCTTCCTCCCAGGAAAGGCCGAAATAATCTACGGCCTCCCTGAGGGCCCTTCCGCTGAGGTTCATGTACGTGAGGGGTTTGAGGAAAAGAAGCTTTTCGCCTTCCCTGAAAACCGACCACGCCATGGAAGCGAACTGCATGCGGGGAGTACCGCAGGAGTACCTGTCCACAAGATGGTCCAGCAGGAGCCAGCCCGCATTGTGCCTTGAGAAAACATACTCAGGACCGGGATTGCCCAATCCGGCGATCAGCTTCAAACGGCGCTACTCCTCCTCTTCGGCTTCCTTGGCCTTGCCCTTTGCGACTACTTCGACTTCCTTCTCTTCGGCCGCCGCTGCCTCCGCTTCCTCTTCCTCGGACACGCCTCTGGGCACTACGACGGCGACTATGACCTCGTCAGGATCGGCAAGGACCTCAACACCTTCGGGGAGGGTGAGGTCTCTCACGTGGAACTGGGAACCGAGCCCCAGAGAAGAGACATCGACGTGGAAAGAGTCGGGGATCTGGGAGGGAATGACTTCAACGGCCACTTCCCTGAGAAGCATGTCGATGACACCGCCGAGCTTGACTCCTTTGCATTCGTCGCGGCCCTTCAACTCCACGGGAACATTCACGGTGAGCTTGTGCCCCTTGACAAGCTGGAGGAAATCTATGTGCAGGATCTTGCCGGTGAGATGATCCTTCTGCACTTCCCGCATGAGGCACATCTCCTGCTTGCCTCCGGGAATAGTGAGGTTCAGGGTCTGGGTCTCCCAGTATCCTGAGTTGGCGATCTTCGCAATATCAGATGTTTTGACCTTTGCAGGTACCGACTCCCTGTAATCGGGCCCGTAGACCACACACGGGGTATACGCGGGCCTCATTTTTTTGCAGGCCTCCTTGCCCTTTTCTGCGCGTGCTTCAAGAACTATCTGTACCATTTCCGACATAACCGACACATCCTCCTTAAATTGCGATCCCCTCTGCGAAAACCGGAATAGGCCTGTTTTTCCTAATCAAACAGGCTGCTTACGGAACGGTCGCTATGGACCCTCAGTATGGCTTCCGCGAAAAGGGGGGCTATTGACAATTGAATGATTTTATCCGATTTTTTGCTCTCAGGCAATGGTATAGTGTCAGTAAGTACCACCTGATCGATCTTTGACTGCTCGAGACGGTCAAGAGCGGGCCCCGACAGAACCCCGTGAGTCGCGCACGCGAAAACCTGCACGGCTCCCCTTTCCTTTATCAGTGCGGCCGCGTTGCATATGGTTCCCGCAGTGTCGATGATGTCATCGACAAGCACTGCCGTTTTTCCACTCACATCGCCTATGATGTCCATCACTTCGCAAAGGTTGGCGACCTCGTGGGATCTCCTCTTGTCGACGATGGCCAGATCCGCCTTGAGGATGCCGGCAAATTTCCTCGCACGGACGACTCCCCCCACATCGGGAGAGACCACGACGAGGGAACCGCACGTCTGCGAGGACTGTACGATGGCGTCCCTGAAGTAGCTTCCGAGGAGGGGCATACCCGTGAGATGGTCAACGGGGATATCGAAAAATCCCTGTATCTGGCCGGCATGGAGGTCTGCAGAGATGACCCTGTCCGCCCCCGTTCCCGCAAGCAGGTTTGCCATGAGTTTTGCCGATATGGGATCCCTGGGTTTGGTCTTTCTGTCCTGCCTGGCATAGCCGAAATAGGGTATGACCACGTTTATCCTGTAGGCAGATGCGCGCCTGAGCGCGTCTATCATGATGAGAAGCTCGACGAGATTCTCATTTACCGGGTTGCACGTAGGCTGGACGACAAAGACGTCCGCCCCCCTGACGCTTTCCTCTATGGAAAGCCCTATCTCACCGTCGGAGAACCTGAAGTGCTTGGCCGTGGCAAGCTCAATTCCAAGTTCAGAACAAATCCTTCGCGCAAATGCCGGGTGAGCCGTGCCCGAAAAAATCTTCAGTTCCCTTTTGGCTGTCCCCATCAATTCCGGTCTCCCCCTTCATTCGCCTTTTTTCTTTTTCTCTGCGCCCATCCTTCTATATTTCTCTGCCGGGCCCTTCCCACCGCAAGGGCACCTTCAGGAACGTTCTGCGTGATCACCGATCCGGCGGCGGTACTTGCGTCGTCTTCAAGTGTTACCGGAGCGACGAACATGGTGTCACTGCCGACAAAACACCTGTTGCCGATGACCGTGGAATTTTTCTTCTCACCGTCGTAATTGCAGGTTATGGTTCCGGCACCTATATTGGTTCCCTCCCCTATGACCGCATCGCCGAGATATGAGAGGTGGGGCGCCTTGCTCCCCTTCCCGAGAACAGATTTCTTGATCTCAACGAATTTTCCTCCCTGGGCGCCTTCCTCGAGGCATGCACCGTCGCGGATGACGATGAACGGCCCGGCCTTCGCACTCTTCTGGAGGATGCTGCCGCTGAGGACCGCGTGACTGACCACGTGGACGTCCTCTTCGAGATCCATGTTCCGGAGGATGGAAAAGCCCCCGATCCTGCATCCGCGCTTGATGGTCGTTTCGCCCCAAATCTGGACAAAGGGATCGAGGGAGACGTCCTCACCCATGGATACCTTCGGGCCGATCCAGACGGACGAGGGGTCCATCATCCTGACACCGGAAGCGAGATGCCCTTCAACTATTTCGCTCCTGACCAGAGCGACGACATCGGCGAGCTGGCGGGGGGTGTTTATGCCCCTGAACTCGTTTTCATCTCCGGCTAGTGTGGCCCGTACGTTCATTCCGGAACGGATCATCATGGATATGATATCGGGGAGGTAGTACTCTCCCTGGGAGTTTTCGTTGTCAAGCCTGTAAATATGGGGAAGAAGGGAGGAGATCCTGAAAATGTAGATACCGCTGTTGACCTCTGAGAGAAGCTTCTGCTCCTCTGATGCGTCCTTTTCCTCTACGATGGACATTCCGTCCCCTGACCGGACGACCCTGCCGTAGCCGAAGGGGTTGGAGGCGTGAAAGCTTATGAAGGAGCAGTCCGCCCCTGATATTTTGTGATCGGATACGAGCTCCGCTAGAGTTTCGCTCCTGAGGAGGGGGACATCCCCGGGGAGTATGAGAAGATGGTCGAGCCCGGCCCACCACTCCTTGGCTATCTGGACCGCGTGGCCCGTTCCAAGCTGTTCGTGCTGCCAAATGGGGACCGCGCTGCCCCATTCGCCGGAAAGGTAATCCCTGACCATTTCACCCTTGTGGCCCACGACCACGGCAACCGAACCGACCTGACCTCCCGGGGCGTCTTTCAGCTTTTCCAGCGCCCGAAGCACATAGTATAAAATCGGCTGGTCAAGGACCGGGAGCAGGACCTTCGGCAGGGTACTCTTCATCCTGGTTCCTTTTCCCGCCGCCAGAACAAGTGCTCCTGTGACTCCGTCAGAGCCTGACAAGTGAATCAACACCTTTTTCGAGAATTTTTATGATACAAAAAAGGGAGCCGCTTCAAGTCCCTCTCCGCATGGCCATTTGGCTGGGGTGGCTGGATTCGAACCAGCGATGGCGGATCCAAAGTCCGCTGCCTTGCCGCTTGGCTACACCCCAAAGTCAGCAACCACAATATAGTAACAGAGGTTCATGGGCTGTCAAGAATCCCGACAGAAATACCGAAACAGGGACTGGTTCATTGTACTCCAAAAAAAGATTTTTTTCCCCGCCCTGCTGCCAGGGGTCAAACCATGATCATCCTGCAGATGGAATACAGGACGAATGAAGAGCCCATGAGAATGGGCATGAAGAAGCGGTATTCCCTGTACGTGCTGCCGAGACTGCATCCGATGCACTCGTTGGAGAGAATCTGGCACAGGTGGAGGGGAGAGAAATAATATCCGATGAACGACCAGATATAGATGAACCAGACATAGAGCAGCATTTCATTCGAACTGATCTGCAGGGGCGCAACGAGAGGAAGCAGCAGCGTCATGGGAACAAGGCTGAGCCCTGTGATCATGCCGAAAAGGACTGCGAACACCGCCACGGCTCCAAGTATGGCCGTGTTTGAGGCCGCGGCGAAGAGGCCGTTGAGCAGTATCAGCATCTCGTCAAAGGAATTGATGACGTTCCTGAAAAAGTAGATCCCGATCATCATGAGCGTGATCTTTGAGCTGAAGCTCCTTCGGATGTTCGCCGGGAAGTCCTTCCTGTCGGAGAGAAAAAAGGTGATCCCGATGCAAAGAAGAACTGCGATGTAGAGAGGAAGGCCGAAAGCGACGTTGAATACCACGATCATGTAGATGGGCGAAAAGTTCAGCAGAAGGGTGCCGAGGGCTTTTTTCCGCTCTCCCGGGGCCGGAGCAGGAAGGGTACCGCCTGGGGAATTCCCCAGGTACAGGAACCAGGCGGCTGTAATCATGACTGCCACGAAGAGAAGATTTAGCCCGATGAGGGCATAAATATCAATTTCCGGGACGATTCCCTGGGTTATGATGATGTTTGCGGAGAACGGGAGCACAAACATGGAGATGTGCCTGAACGCAAGGTTGACCACAGAACGCACCGGGGGCTCGAGCTGAAGGTCTTTTCCTATGGAATCGGCAAAGGGAGCGGAGATGGCAGCTCCTCCCGGCACCTGCATAATGCCCATGACGGCCGGGATCGACACCATCAGGAGCTTTTGGCCCGTTATGATTTTCTTCAGCGAATCCACGATACTGTCCACAATGGAGTATTTTCGCAGAAGACCGCACATGATGCTCACGAGAGCCACGACAAGTATAGCCTTGACCGACGACGGCGTTGTGAATACTTTCGTAAAGGCGACAAAGATGGACCGGGCATCCAGGCCCCCCGAAAATCCGATGACTGTTCCAGTGATAAGCATGGCAGCCCCGAAGCCGACCTTTTTTTTCATGAGGAGCGGCAGAAGAACGACCGCCAGAAGGACCGAGATGATTTGTCTCAAGGCTCTCTCTCACCCGCTTTTTCGAAAAATATGGCGACGTCCGGAATATAAGACGGCTGCTGTCTGAATCGATCTCCGGCGCCTGCAATACACCAATTCGGTACGTTTTTTTCTCGTGTCTTTTGCATTGTATGCCAGAAGCACCCTTTTCTGCAACCCGGGAAATACCTGCGGTGCGATGGAGGCGGAAATGTTAGAATGGATAAAAGAACCAGGCCCGAAGGGACCGGAAACACCGTACAGGTGAGAAAGGAGCAGGAATAGGGATATGAGGGACATCGCCGATTTTGCTTTCCTGAAAAGCCTTTGGCCGTTTCTTGTACTTTTCGTCCTCTCCATTGTTTTTCTGCATATCTTCAGGTCCAGGGGAAAGCAGCGACCGTTCTATATCGTGCTGTCGTTTTTTTTCCTTCTGTCCGCGATTCTTTTTCTTTTGATG
>JAAYJB010000088.1 GCA_012523155.1 Synergistaceae bacterium
CTTCAGGGGAGGCTTTATTTTGGGAACATCAGTTATGGAAAGACTGCTGCGGTACTGGAAAGTGTACGCGGGTGCGCTCGTTCTTGCCGTTCTCAGCGACATGATCGGCATTGTGAAGTTTGACATCGGTATCGGAACGCTGACCCTTTTTCCCATGGTCTTCGCGACAATTATCGGCGGGCTGTTCGGCCCGGATCTTTTGAAGCTGTTCACCATGGAGGAATCTGGTGCTGCCGGAGCCATGGTACTCGTCTGCCTCGCCCCGTTCATGGCGAAGATGGGTGTGGGGGCGGGAGCGAACCTTTCCAAACTGGTAGAGGTTGGCCCGGCGCTTCTGCTCCAGGAATTCGGCAACCTGGGGACGATACTCATCTCCCTTCCCGTGGCACTGCTGCTCGGCCTGAAGAAGGAGGCCATCGGGGCCTGCTATTCCATCAACAGGGATTCAAACCTCGGGCTCACCACTGACATTTACGGCCCTGATGCCCCCGAGACCAAGGGAACCTTTGCGGTCTATATAGTGGGATCGGTTATCGGAACGGTATTCATGAGCCTCCTTGCCGGCATCGTCGCCTCGTGGAACATTTTCCACCCCCTGGCGCTTGGCATGGCCTCGGGCGTGGGCAGCGGGAGCATGATGACCGCTGCTGCAGGCACTCTGTCGACGATCTATCCGGATTACGCCGATGTCATTCCCGTTCTCGGAGGAGCCAGCGACATGCTCACCGGAATTACCGGGATCTACATGGGAACTTTCATCGGACTTCCCCTTACCACGTGGCTTTACAACAGGCTCGAGCCGAAGATAGGAAAGATATTCGCACGGAATACGATGGATAGAGAAGTAGGAGGAGAAGCAAAATGAAAGCGAAAGTGGAGATTCGTTTCTTCGAGCAGATGGGACTCTTGATCCTTGCCGGGACGATCATGGTCCTTACCAACATGATCGGCTACAAATACACGCTGATCCAGTCTCTTCAGGGGTACGCTGTTCTCGGGAGCATCGCCCTGGCAGGAGTGACCGCAAGCCGATTCATGAGCCGTTTTATAAAGCTGCCCACTATGATGTACGTATCTCTGGCCGGCCTTCTTCTGGCATCTCCGGTCTCTCCGGTCAAGGAACATGTGATCTCCTGGGCGAACAACTTCGCCTTTCTTGCTCCGGCAACAGCCCTCGGAGCCTTCGCTGGTATCTCCCTGGGAAAAGACATGAAAAATTTCGGCAGGATGGGTGTCAAGCTGATCGCCATCACCGTGCTGGTTATAACGGGAACGTTCATTATGTCGGCTTTTGTGGCTGATGCTGTCCTGAAGTACATGGGGTCCATATAAGATGAAACAGCATATGCACTGTGATATCCTGATACGAAACTGTTACCTGCTCACACCGGAATTTGAAGTCAGGGAGTCGGTATCGGTGGCCATAGACGACAGCTTCATCGTATCCATCGGCAATGCCGGGGAAGTGGAACGGAAGTATGAACCCGGGGAAACGATCGACGGACGGGGGAAACTGCTCATGCCCGGCTTCGTGGATGCTCACACTCACACCTGCCAGCAGCTGCTGAGGGGGCGCATTGCCGACGAATACCCCATGATCTGGACGCGGTTCCTTGTGCCTTTCGAGAGCACCCTGACCCCTGACGACGTGTACTGGAGCGCGAAACTGGCCTGCCTTGAGATGATCAAATCTGGAACGACTTCCTTTGCCGACTCCGGCGGAGTCCATATGCACCGGGCTGCGGACGCGGTGGTCGAATCGGGTATGCGGGCCGCCATCGCCAGGTCCACCATGGACATGGGCGGGGAAATCTGCAGTGCCATGAAGGAATCGGCTGAGGACGCCATTGCGCGGACAGAGGAGCTCTACAGGGGCTGCCACGGCAAAGGAGACGGAAGGGTAGAGATCTGGTTTGCGCTCCGGCAGGTCATGACTTGCTCCCCGGAGCTGGTCCGGATGGCGGCGGAAAAGGCCGCCGAATACAATACGGGCATTCACGCCCACCTCTGTGAGCACAGGGACGAGGTCCGCTTCTGCCTTGAGCGCTACCGGAAACGCCCCGCGGAATTTCTCGACGAGATGGGCGCTCTCGGTCCGAACCTCCTGACCGCACACAACGTGGTGCTTTCGGAGCATGACATCACCCTCATGGCGGAGCGGCAGGTGAAGGCAGTCCACTGCCCCCGGGCAAATATCACGAACCACGGCTTCCCGAAGACCCCCCGGATGCTCGAGGCGGGAGTGAGCATAGGTCTGGGATGCGACGGAAGTGCGAACACGAACTCGAACCTTTTCGATGAGATGAAGACACTCCGCAGCGCGACCATAGCCTGCTGGGGCCTGCCCGTGTTTGATCCGGTTGTTCTCAGGTGCTCCGAGCTCCTCAAAATGGCGACCATGGGAGGAAGCGCGGCCCTGGGGCACAGCGCTCTCACGGGGACTGTGGAAGTGGGCAAAAAAGCCGATGTGATCCTTCTGAACATGGAACAGCCTCACTTTCTGCCGACGCAGAACATCGTCAACACCATTGTGGAGAGCGCCGACGGTCATGATGTCACCGATTCCATCATCGACGGCAAAATTGTCATGCGGAACCGGGAAGTGGTCACCATGGATGAAAAGGAGACCATTGCAGAGTGCGGCAGGCGCATGAAGGAGATCGTCTCCCGGGCAGGGTACGACAGCTGAGGATAGGGCACCTCTTTACACTTTTCAGCATGGCAAAAAAGGCCCCTGCCGTAAAGCGGAAGAGGGGCCTTTTTTTTGTTCCTGTGGAAGGATCAGTGTTTTCTCAGCAGTACCAGGGGCATCAGAATCAGCACTGCTGCAGGGGAGAATGCTGCAGACGAACAGCCGCTGCCGCCATTGTCATTGAGTGTCCTGGCAGCGCTTCGCGCATCAGGATCACTGTCATTCGCGGCAGGGAAGAAATCGGAAGTGACGATCATGCGCAGCGGTATGGGGCCTCCGCTTTCAGATGCCGTGTAGAACATCCGGATGGTCCTCTCTCTTCCCTTCTCCAGGAGCGGGACGATTCGGTGGCTTACAATTCCCGTGTGATCCCGGAGATAGACCGATACATGAAGCAGGCCGCTTTCTTCATCACCCTCAGGGGCGTCGTAGCGTATTTTTCCCGTGATCACGGCCGTCTGTCCGGGGTCAAGGGTGTACGTGTCTTCTCCGACTTCTCCGCCTGCCGTGATGGGGTGCACCGAAAGGGAGCCCGGCTCGATGAAAAGGCTTTTCCCTTTCGATACTCCCA
>JAAYJB010000477.1 GCA_012523155.1 Synergistaceae bacterium
GCGGCGCTTCCGGATCTTTCAAGAAGCAGCTTCACGTACTCCTTCGTCCGGCGGATATGGTTTCCCGTTCCCCTGTCCCTGTATTCCGCGAGCATTGCCATGCTTTCGATGATTGCCTCCCGGTGCAGTTCGAGTTCCTCCGCCCGTTTGGCAAGCAGCCTTTCAGAGCGTTTTCGTTCGGAGACGTCCTGAACCATGGAAGCGAAATACCGCAGTGATCCGTCATTCTTCCAGATGATCTTGGTCGAGACGTCGACATCCACCAGGGTACCATTCCTGCGGACATACCGCTTCTCGATAAATACGTCCTCCCAGTGACCTGCAATAGCCTTCGCCATAACCTTCATTTCCCCGACGAGTTCCTCCGGAGGGGTCAGGTCTCTCCAGGGGCGCTCAAGAAGTTCCTCCCTCGGGTAGCCCGTGATTTCACACAACTTATCGTTAAAATGTATCCATTCTCCCTCAGGGCTCACAATGGCGAATCCTACACTGCTCTGTTCAAAAAAGTTCCGGAAACGTTCCTCTTCTTTCCGCTCCCTGCTGAACGCACTGTAGGCTGCCGCAAAGAAAAGGGCTACGAACAGGGTGAAGGATGCCGCAGCCAGGACTGCCGCAGTACGCCTCCGGTAATAGGGTGACAGGATCTCGTCAAGCGACATCCCTGCAGAAATGAACAAGGGGTACGGAGCAACCTTCCGGTAGGAGATGATCCTTTTCTCCCCGTCCGGAAGGCCGAAGCAGGTAAGAGAGCCCTCCTCCCGGCTCATCATGGACCGGAAAAGGTTACTTTCCGCAATGGACTTCCCGAAGGGAGGATCTCCGTCCTGTACCGTTCCCGTAAGGACTTTTCCCGTTGGTCCCGAAAAGAGGACGAAACCTTTCGGCCCGAGGCGGACCTGCCGGTAAAAAAGGGAGAAGTAGAAGGGATCGACCGAAGCCAGGATCACGCCGCCAAAGGAGCCGTCCGGTTTCTCCACGGGGAGGCTCATGGGTATGAACCATTTTCCCGTGGCACGCCCGAGGATGGGCTCTCCCACTATGAATTCCTGCACACCGCTGAGGTGTGCCCGGAAAAAGGGGCGTTCGAAGACGTTCAAGGCTCTGAAGGGTCTCTGGCTGCTCAGGACGAGGTCTCCGTTCTCGTCTGCGATACTGAGGAGGTTGAACAGGGTCCCCTGGGCTTCACGGCTCCGGATGGCATACCTGGCGACGGAGGCGTTTGCAGCCTCTTCAAAGGTGTCGATAACTCCTCCGCCTCGTTTCTCGTAGATTTCCTTCAGTGACTCGAGAACCTGGCGGACATTTTCCACTGTCCTGAGGGAATGTTCCTGGAATGCCCTCGACAGGTTATCCGTCTGACGAAAGGCGTTCTGCAGAACCTGCTCTTTCTCGCGGGAGAGGAAGACGAAAAGAGCCGCCCCTGACAAAGCAACGATCACCAGACAGAAAACGGCGGTCAGTACCGTTGACGTCAAAAAAGGCGTTCTTTTCATTTTTTCCCCCCTCTTATCCGGCAGACTGTCTAGAGAAGCGGGCTGAAGAGTTTTGTGACACCATGTACCACCCGCATCGCCCCGGGACTTTCAGCCCATTCTTCTGCGGTAAGGCGGCGTGAAGCAGCAATATATTTTTCCTGGATCATGCGGATCGCCGCCGTTTCCCCGGTTCCGTAGAGTACCAGGTTCAGTTCAAAATTCAGTGCAAAGGACCGGATATCAAAATTGCTCGTTCCGAGGAAAGCGAGATCGTAGTCGATGGACATGGTCTTTGAATGAAGGATGTCCTGCTGGAAAAGATAAATTTCCACCCCCATGGCCAAAAGTTCGTCGAAGTAGGCCTTGGCTGCGCTGCCCACAAGCAGCTGGTCACTTTTCTCCGGGATGACGAGCTGCAGGCGCACGTCGCTCAGCACCGCGGTCTCCATGGCATGGAGAAGTTCATCGTCAGGGATGAGGTAGGGTGTGGTGATCACAACGCGCTGCTTGGCACCGTGGAGGGCGGCAACCACGAGCCGCTGGTAGTTCTGCCACGGATACGACGGGCCGCTCGGAACGGTCTGGATCACCGAGTTTCCTGTACGTTCAGGTTTCGGGAACGTCTCTTCGGAAAACAGCATTTCTCTTGTTTCGACATACCAGTCTTCCAGGAAAACTCCCTGGAGCTGGGAAACCACCGGTCCCTCAAGCCTGAGAGTGAGGTCACGCCAGAGACGCCCCTTCGCCTTGCCGCCGTAGGACGGCTCTATGGCGTTATGGGAACCCGTATAGCCTATGCGGCCGTCTATCACCGCTATCTTCCTGTGGTTCCTCAGATCGTACCGCGCCATGGTGGGGGTCCGCCGCAGCAGGCCGGACGGGAGTGCCTCTTCAACCCGGATGCCCCTCTCACTTAAATACTTGGCATCATTTTTCAGAAAAGGTTTTGAACCCACGGCATCCACAAGCACCCGGCACGTAACACCACGCGCCGCGGCCCTCTCCAGGGCATCAAAAAGGGGCTGTGTCATGGCATCCCTTGCAAAAATATAAAAAAGCAGGTGGACTGAATGTCCCGCATTTTCCAGGTCCGCACAAAGGAGCTTGAGAAATTCTTCCGCCTCGTCAATGAGGGTAAAGCTATTTCCGGTAGTGATACTCATATCTCCAAGTTTTTTTCCCAAAGCTCCGAATCTGGTCAAGTCTTCCGGAAGCCAGTTGGAGTCATCATCCGGAATTTTGGGAAACGCATGTTTCTTTTCACCCAAAGTCTGGAGGAGAGACTCATGACGGCGGATCCTTTCGCTGGGAAGCGCCGTCGAGCCGAGAGCAGCATAGAGAAGAAACCCCATCCAGGGCCAGAAATAAATGGCGAGCAGCCATGCCATGGCAGTGTTCGGGCTGTGTCGTAGGGGGATGTAGCCGAGCAGAACGATTCGGATGATCACAGAGGAAAGCTCGTAGAAGGAATAAAGAAAAATTCCAAGGGTCATGATGCAAGAAGCCCCTTCCCGGCACCCACCGTGAAATCGCATATAAGAGGAAGATGGTCGGAAAACCGCACCCTCGGCACTCTGAAATCCTTCATTTTTATTTCTTCGCTGTACAGGACAAAATCAAGGGCAAAGGCCGGATTTTTGCTCGGGTAGGTCGGCATGTTTCTTCCGTTGGCGCTTCGAAATTTCCCCTTTCTTAAAAAAGGCAGAAGCTCCTGCTCTCCCATATAGGTGTTCCCGTCGCCGGCAATGATCAGTGGTTTTTTTGCCGCCCTGCACCGGTCGGCTATTTCACCAATCTGGATCTTCCGGGCCCTGTACCCCAACGAAAGGTGGGCCAGGAAAAGGGTAAAATCCCGGAACTCGACTTCAAGCAGAGTCCGTTTCACTCCCTTGCTCAGGAAGTGTTCCCTTGAAGAGAGTATCGGCAGTTTTGCAATCACTGCGTTTCCCTGCGATTTAAGGAGCGGTGTCCTGGAAACGATGGATTCGTTGTGATATTTGCATGCAAAAACAGAATCCGCTCCGAGCCGGCTGGCCATCACCTCTGCCTGGCAGGACCCGTTTTGCCGGTAAGAACCGGAGTCTGTTTCGACAAGCCCGACCACATCCGGGGCGAGCTGAGAGATAAAATCGGAAATACGTCGGAACCTGCCCTCTGTCTTTCGGAGACAGCCGGAAAAGGGGAAAGGGAAATGGTATTCCCATCCAGTGCCCGTTCCGTAGCGGATATTATAGAGTACAAGTCGCATTTAAAACCTCCGGGGTACAGAAATAATCAGTGATTATACAGCAAATAAGAATTCTTTCATCAGTTTTTCTGCCTGTTTTTACAACCCCAGATCCCGACAGGGGACTCGATTTTTAAACTTTTCTGTGAAAACACTGCCTTTATACCACATTACACCTGGAGTACATAATTTTTCACATATTTAGCACAAAAATTTGCGCAGATCGCATCCCGGGAGATACAATATTTGAAGACAGCTTGTATTCCCATAATACCAAAGGAGTGAGCGCCATGGTCACCAGAGTTCCCCCCGAACCCTTCCGCATCAAGATGGTGGAACCAGTCCACGTTCCAGACGTAAGAGAACGCGAAAATGCCCTGGAAACCGGACATTTCAACATGTTCGGACTGAAATCGGCAGACGTGTACATTGATCTTCTCACCGATTCAGGCACGGGTGCCATGAGCAAGCAGCAGTGGGCGGCCATCATGATGGGCGATGAGGCCTATGCCGGAGCGGACAGCTTCTACAGCTTGAAGAAAGCGGTGAAGGATGTTCTGGGCTTCGACTACACCATTCCCGTCCACCAGGGGCGAGCCGCAGAGAACGTGGTCTTCGGCTCACTCGTGAAAGAAGGGGACGTGATTCCCTTCAACATGCCCTTCGATACCACGAGGGGGCACATCTTCAACGCTAAGGCTTCCTCCGTGGACTGCGTGATCGATGAGGCCTTCGATCGGGAAAATATGCACCCCTTCAAGGGCAACGTGGACATTGCCAAGCTTGAAAAGGCCCTCGAAGATCACAAAGGCCGGGTGCCCCTGATCATGGTCACCATCACCAACAACTCCGGCGGAGGACAGCCTGTGAGTCTGAAGAACCTTCGGGACGTGTCCGCCGTGGCGAAAAAGCACGGCATTCTCCTTCTTCTCGACGCCGCCCGTATGGCGGAGAACGCCTGGTTCATCAAGGACCGGGAGCCGGAATGCCGGGACATGACCGTGGCGGAGATCCTGAAGGCCACCATGGACACAGCCGACGCCATCACCGTGTCGTGCAAGAAGGACCCCCTGGTGAACATAGGCGGTCTCGTGGCGTGCCGCACCGAGGAAATGTACTACCGGCTCGTACCCCGGGTCATACTTTTCGAGGGCTTTGCCACCTACGGAGGCCTCGCCGGCCGTGACCTGGAAGCACTGGCCGTGGGACTCCGGGAGATGGTGAACGAACAGCACCTCACCCACCGCATCGCCCAGGTCCGCTATCTCGGCGAACTGCTCTCCGAGGGCGGAGTGCCCTGCATCCAGCCCATCGGCGGCCACGCCGTCTTCATCGACGCCGGAGCCTTCCTTCCCCACATCCCCCAGGAGTCCTACCCGGCCGACGTGCTCTCCATCGAGATCTACCGGGAAGGGGCCGTCCGGGGCATCGGCCTCGGCGCCCTGGCCTTCGAGAATGTGGACGA
>JAAYJB010000478.1 GCA_012523155.1 Synergistaceae bacterium
ACCCTTCCTTTCCTCAGGATGACGATCCTGTCGGAAATGCGGAGCGCCTCGCCCATATCATGGGTGACGAAGACGATGGTTTTCTTCAGGTCCTTCTGGAGGGAAACCAGCTCGTTCTGCAGCGTTTCCCTGCTTATTGGATCAAGGGCCCCGAAGGGTTCATCCATTAAAATGACCTGGGGATCGGACGCAAGGGCCCGAAGAACTCCTATCCGCTGTTTCTGGCCGCCGCTGAGCTGATCCGGCAGCCTGAACCGGTACTTTTCAGGCGAAAGCCCCGCCATGGAGAGAAGCTCGTTTACCCGGGCCCTGGTCTTTTTCGCCGGCCATCCGAGGAGGTTGGGAACTACACCAATATTTTCCGCCACTGTCAGGTGCGGGAACAGGGCGATCTCCTGTACCACGTATCCTATGCGCCGCCTGAGTTCTACGGGATCAGTCCTCATAATATCCATTCCGTCGACCGTTATCGCCCCCCCGGTTGGCTCCTCGAGACGATTGATCATTTTGAGGGTCGTCGTTTTTCCGCACCCAGAAGGCCCGATCAGGCTGACAAGCTCACCCCTGCGGATTTCAAGGTCGAGCCTGTCTACTGCCCGTGTACCGTCGCCGTAGGTTTTCGTCACTTTTTCAAAGAGAACGCTTCCTTTTTCAGCCGTGATCTTACCGTTCATACATTTTCCCCCTTTTCTTCAGAGAGTATTTCTGCAAGGGTTTCCAGGAACAGTGTGTTCTCTTCAGAAGTGCCCACCGAAACGCGGATGGAGCGGGGGAATCCCCATCCTCCGCAGGGGCGGACTATGATTCCCCTTTTAAGGAGCTTTCGGGATACTTCTTCCGCTTCCACGGGAAGGGTGAAGAAAATAAAGTTCGTGCTTGAACCAAGTATCTTCAGCCCCATGCCCCGAAGAACGTCTGATACCCGCCCCCGCTCAGAAACGATGAATTTGAGTGCGCTCCGGAAAGCCTCTCCGTCTTCTCGAAGAGAGGCGCACGCGCCGGCAATGGCCATCCTGTTGGCGTTGAAGGGTTCACTCACCGTGTCAATTACCCTCACGAGTTCAGGCCTGGCCAGGGCATAGCCTATCCTTGCTCCTGCAAGTCCCCACGCCTTCGAGAATGTTCTTACGACAACGAGATTCCGCCCTTCCTCCAGCAGCGTCCCGGTATCGGGCAGGCTCCCCTTGAGCGCGAACTCGCCGTATGCCTCGTCAAGGACCGTCCAGGTCCCTTCAGGGAGGTTTCGGATGAATTCCTCGATCCTTTTCGGCGGCAGAATGAGCCCCGTGGGATTGTTGGGGTTGTTCAGCCAGATGAGCTTTGTCTTCTCTGTTATGGACTTCTCCATTCCAGCGATATCCACGGAGTAATTGTCAAGAAGCGCAAATTCCCGAAGGACAGCGCCCATAACCAGTGAAATTTCCCTGTACAGACCGTAGGTCCCCCTGGAGAGGACAACCTCGTCCTCAGGATCAAGGAATACTTTTCCCAGGGTCTGGAGCATGCCCTCAGCCCCGTGGGAAAGGGCGACCCAATCCGGCTTCAGGCCGAACTGCCCGGCTATTAGTTCTTTCAGTTCCCTGAAAGAGACGTCGGGATACATGTTCAGCCTGCTGATCTCGTCGACCATGGCTGTACGGGCTGCCGGGAAGGGCCCCCAGGGATTCTCGTTGGATCCGAGCTTGATTATTCTCTCCAGCCCAAGCTCACGGCGGACCTCCTCGACGGTTTTGCCGGGAGTATAGGGAGAAGCGGACGCAACCGCCTTTCGCACACCGGGGATCATGCCTTCGCCTCCTGTCTCGTATTTATTTCTATGATCGAGGGAACTGAGGCTCCAAAGGCAGACTCCAGGGCCTTTCCGACACCGGCCCCGTCACGGGCGGCAAAATAGGGGATCCCGTAGGCTTCCGCAATGCTCCTGAAATCCGGATTCCAGTGATCTACGGCTATCCTCTGGCCGCCGTTCCGGTCCTGGCTCCGCCTGATCTCGCCGAAGCCTCCATCGTTCCAGAGGATCACGGGAAGACAGAGTTGTTCCTGGACACCCACCGCCAGTTCGGGAAGGGTGAACTGAAACCCTCCGTCGCCGGCAAGGGCCGCCACCCTCCGGCCGGGAAAGGCGCACTTTGTTCCCAG
>JAAYJB010000479.1 GCA_012523155.1 Synergistaceae bacterium
GAGGCGCCTGAGAGGCCTGACGACCGCGTTGTGCTCCATGGACGAGATGAGGACCTTCATTCCGGGTTTGAGGTATCCCTTGAACACCACGTTGAGGGATTCGGTGACGCTGGCGGTGAAGGTCACATACCTTGCGTCGCCTTCCCATCCCCCGAAGAAGGACGCCAGAAGCTCACGGCACGAGAAGACCAGGTCGAGGGTCCCCATGTCGCGCTTCGATGCGCTTCCCCGAGCGAGGTTTGCGCCGCACCCGGTGAGGAAGTCCGACATGGCCCTTGCCACGCACTCCGGCTTGGGCCATGTCGTGGCCCCGTTGTTCATGTAGATCGCCAAAAGAATTCCCTCCAGGTTATAATATTTATAATCATATCATACACGTTTTCGTGAAATTTTTCTATCCGCAGCTCACTTTACGCGAGGTTGAAATATATATTCCATGAACAGCACATGCCCTGCCTGAAGAATTCCGCGGGACCCGATTGACTGGATTTCCAGCACTCACTATAATTAACGAACAGTTGTAATAATTTTCTTTTTTCAGGGTATTTTTCACTTCAGGCTTAAGGAGGGGATCTTTCCATGAAGATCAGATGTGTTCCCGGTGCAGCACTGGCGGCGGTTCTGATTGTTTTCCTTCTTTCCATTCCGTTTTCTGCACATGCGGCGGATCCGCCGGATCCTGCCGATTTCCAGGTGATCCTGTTCGAGAGTCCGGGTTTTGAAGGAGGAAACATGGGCTTCACATATGACAACGTCGTTCCCGATCTTTCCCGGTGGAACCTTCACACAGGAGAAAAATGGAACGATCAGATCAGTTCCCTGGCGGTCGGAAAGAATGCCAGGGTCATACTGTACCAGAACACCAATTTCGGGGGTGCCAGCATCAGTTTCGAGGGAGACGGAACAAACGATTTTCTTGTTGCCGACCTGCACGGCATGGGCTGGGGAGACACGGTCTCATCCGTCAGGATCCTGCAGAGGGTCGTTCCGGGGCCTGACGAGGTTCTGATCTTCGAACATGCCAACTACTACGGAGCAATGCTTTCACCGAATGCGGTCGGAGATTATCCCGACCTGAGACAGTGGCCCATTTCCAGCGGCAGAACATGGAATGACAGGATCAGCTCACTGAAGATAGGAAAAGACGCGCTTGTCTACCTGTGCACCGACATCAATTACGGGGGACCCTGCATTTCCTTCAGCGGCGACGGCCATGGAGACAAGGAGATCATGAGCCTTCACGGTACGGGGTGGGAAGACAGGATATCCTCGATGAAGGTCCGCGCCAGGGGCTGGACGCCGGAGAGCGAACGCTCAGGCGGTTCGGAAGAAACAGGAGGAACCGGCGGAACAGGGGATACCGGAGGGTCCGATCAGACCGGGGAATCCGGAGGAACTGACGGTACGGGACAGACGGACGATCAGGAAATCATACCCATGGATGAAGAGATAATATTCTTCAAGGACACAAACTTCCTGGGAGAATACAGAATTTATTCCGTCGGGGAAAGCCTGCCCGATCTCACACAGCTTTCACTCTGGGATGCCAAGGGAACCTGGAACGACAAAATCAGTTCCCTGAAGATCGGGAAAAACGCCCAGGCCTACGTGTGCACCCATATCAACTACGAGGGAGGCTGCGTCCAGCACAGGGGAGACGGAAACGGGGTCACGGAAATCGGGAATCTCCACGGCAGCGGGTGGGGCGACAGGATCTCCTCCATAAAGATACGGGAAAAGGACTGGGATCCTGCAGACGACGCGGTTGAGCCCCAGCCGGACGAGGTGGTGTTCTTCGAGCACGTGGACTACGGAGGGGAACATCTTATAGTCAGGGCAAACCACCACCAGCCTGATCTTACGAAAGTTATGATGGAAAATTCGAACAAAAGCTGGAACGACAGGATCAGCTCGTTTAAAGTCGGAAGCAGTGTAAGGGTTGAAATATACGAGCACATCAACCCCGGTACACACACTCAGCCTCTTAACACTTTCAGAGCCGGGCAAAACGTTCCGACCCTTCACGGCTGGGGATGGGGAGATAAAATCTCCGCCGTAAGAGTTCTGGACGACTTTCAGTAAACCGGGGCCGGTTTTTCCGCAAACAGCCCGGGTTTCCCCGAAAACAGGGAGCCCGGGCTGTTTTTGGCTTTCTTCACTGATCCTCAGCGGGGAAGCCCCCGTATCTCCGCCGCCCGCTCCTCCAGTGGAAGCGCCTCGTCCGTTCTGCCAGTCTCCCTGTACAGGGCGGCGAGGTTTTCAAGGGTGCCGGCCACCGACGGGTGGTCGGTGCCGAGGTACCGTTCTTTTATGGCAAGGGCCCTTCTGAAATAGGCCTCCGACTGTTTTGCGTCCCCCTTTGCCCGGGAGAGCTCCCCAAGGTTGTGGATCACCGAGGCAACGGAGGGGTGCCCCTCCCCGAGGTTCTTTTCGTAGATGGTCAGGGCCCTGAGAAACAGGGGCTCGGCGGCGGCAGCTTTTTTCTCCTCGAAGAGCAGCAGTGCCAGGTTGTTCAGCGACGCGGCCACGTAGGAGTGCTCCGGGCCGAGGGTCTCGAATATGGCCAGGGAGCGGCGGAACATGGCCTCCGCCTGGTCCGGCCTGCCGCCCGCCTGGTTCAGAAGGGCAAGGTTGTTGAGGCACATGGCCACGTTGGGGTGATCGGGGCCCAGGTGCTGCTCGTAAAGGCCCATTGCCCTGAAAAACAGGGGTTCAGCTGCGTCGGGATCTCCCTGGGAGCGGTAGAGCTCCGCGAGGTTGTTCAGCGGGGTCGCAAGGGAGAAATCATCGGCCCCGAGGGATTTTTCGTAGGATCCAATGGCCCGTTTGTAGAGGGCCTCCGACTCGGAGTACCGGCCCTGGAAGTGCCTGAGCTGGGCGAGGTTGTTGAGGGTCGAGGCGGTGTCGGGGTGGTTCGGGCCGTTGTGCTCCTCGTGGATCGCCAGTGCGCGGAGGTAGTATTGTTCCGCCTCGGCATACTGTCCGAGACTGTGCCACGCGTTGGCTATGAGCCCCAGTGTGGACGCCGCGGGAAGCGATTTCGGCCCGCCTCCTTTCTCAGCAGCCTCGAGGGCCTTCATCCCTTCCGTGACGGCTTCGGAGAACATGCCGGAACGGTAGAGGGAGAGGGCGTAGTCGTGAAGGGGCTGCCAGGGAGTTTCTTCAGCTTTTCCGGGCAGGCTGGACGCCTGCAGCAGAAGGATCAGTGCCAGTATAAATATCGTTTTTCTCATTTGGGTCTCCTTTGGGGGCCGGGCTCACTCAAGGTGCCGCCGGGCTTTTCTTCAGCCGATGGTGCTTTTCAGAAAGCGGAGGAGGTTTCCGCCGATTATGCCCGCGATCTGGTCCGACGGATACCCCCGGGACAGGAGTTCCGCCGTGAGGCCGAAGCTTTTGGGATATCCACTGATGCAGTCGTAGTACCGGTGAGGGCCGGGGCCGGAGAAGTCACGGAACTCGTCGCAGAAGTCGAAGCCGAAGACGGGGACACCGGGTCCTGCGGTTCTCACTATGTGGTCCGCATGGTCCGCGAGGTCTTTTTCGTCCACCTGCTTTTCATCAGGATTTCCGGCGAAGGCGCTGCAGACGTTGAGCCCCTGGACGCCTCCCCGGGCGGCGAGTTGTGCAGTCTGCTCGTCGGTGAGGTTCCGCATCACCGGCGTCAGCGCGCGGCAGTTGGAGTGGGATGCCGTCACGGGAACGTCGAAGAGGGAGAATACATCCTCCACACCCTCGTCGTTGAGGTGGCTGATGTCCAGGTACATGCCGAGCCTGAGCGCTTCCTCCAGGACCCGGACGCCGAATTCCGTGAGACCGCCTTTCCTGCCCTCCCGGACGGGGGAGAAGGAGCATCCGTCAGCGGCGTAGTTCCTGCGGCTCCAGGCGATGCCCACGCCCCGGACACCCAGCTCGTGGAAGATCCCGAGCAGGGAGAGGTCGTTCCCTATGGGTTCGAGCCCCTCGAAGGAGAGAAGTATGGCCAGCTCGCCCCGTTCGTTGGCCGCCTCGATTTCCGCCGTATTCCGGCAGAGGGAAAAGAGCCCGGGGCTTTCCTCCATCTCCGCGCGGAGGGCGCTGATGCAGCCCAGGGCCCTCCTGAGCCCCATCTCGGGAAGATATTCGTCGCCGATGAAGAGGGACGACACCACCAGGTTGACCCGGCCCTCCCGGAACAGGGGAAGGTAGTCCTGCTCTATTACTTTTGTCCGCCCTTTCGCTCTCTTGAAAAGCACCCGGGGAAGGAGGTCGTTGTGCCCGTCGGCCACGAAACACCATTCGTGGAGCTTTTTCGCCTTGTCAAGAAACTGCATCCGGGCATGCTGCTGCTCAATGTCCTGGGACCGGGCATCCGGCGTTTCCGTATCAGGTGTTTCTTTATCGTTCATTTCAATGTTCTGCATCTCTTCGGTCATCGGGTATCGTCTCCTTTATTGTCTCGGGCGGTCACGGTCATCCCCGGGCGAAGAGGCCGGAGAACCCGGCGAGGGAAAGGCGGTAATTCCCGTCCCTGCCCGTGACGGATCCGGCGCATGTCATGGAATTGAGCACCGCTTCGTCCACAGATTCCGCCGCCGCCCGGAAGGCGAGGTTGATGTAGTTTTCGTTGAACATGGCCAGAGGGACTGTCGGCGCCGTTTCGTCGTGCAGGACCCGGTTGGCCGTGGTGAAGGCAAGGGAGATCTCTCCGCTTCCGCTGCCTATGAAGGCCCCCGTGCGGGTTATCCCCACTGAGGCGCGCCTGGCCACCCGGCCGAGCTGCCGTTCCGTGAGGGGAATGTCCGTGGCGATGACCACGATGACGGAGCCCTGTTCGTCGCCGGGAGGGTCTGTCTCCATGATGGACGGGCCGATATGCCTGCCGTCCACCCGGAGGTCCTCCATCTGGCCGAAGTTGGAGAGGACGAGCGCGCCGAGGGTGAAGGACGATCCCTCAACTTCCAGTATTCTTGACGCGGTCCCGATGCCCCCCTTAAGCTGATAGCACGACATGCCCCGCCCCGCTCCCACCGCTCCTTCACGGAACTCCGCCGAAGCGGAGGCGATGGCCTGCAGCACGTGTTCCTCCCTGACATGGAAACCCCGGATATCGTTGAGATATCCGTCGTTGCACTCGCAGACCACGGGGTTTACCGTTCCCGTCTCCCGGCCGATGTCGGGGTTGTCCCCGAGCATGTACCGTACGAGAGCCTCCGAGGCGGTGCCCACGGAGAATGTGTTGGTGAGGAGGATCGGGGTCTCGAGTGTGCCCATTTCGTCGATCTGGATGAGCCCGGCGGATTTGCCGAAACCGTTGATCACGTGCCCGGCAGCGAGGAGTTTTTCCCTGAAGATATTGCCGCCGTGAGGCAGGACGGCCGTCACTCCCGTCTGCACGGGGCCGTCGGAGAGGGTGCAGTGGCCCACGCGGACCCCTTCCACATCTGTGATGGCGTTCCGCGGCCCCCGGGGCATTATCCCTATTGTTACGCCGTAATCGGCGATTCGTTTGCCTGATTCCATGGTTTCAGCTCCTTTTCCGTCCTTCCGCAGAGACGACCGGGCAGGACTGGATCGCCTGCTATTCTATCATTTTTGTTCCGTCAGCCCGGAAAGCCACTCCGCGGCCCCCGCCGCATCCAGGTGCCGGGCGGCCCAGCCCCGCCTCCGGAGCTTCTCCGGGACGAAGGGATCGAACTTCTCCGCTTCCGTGTCCGGAACGTCCGCAGCGAGATCCTCCCCTTCCGGCAGAGGTTCCGAGAGGATGAGCTTCACCGCCGACAAAAGAGCCATGCGGCCGCATTCCCGAACGGTGATCACACCCCTGAGGGCTTCCACCTTAAGTTTTTTCCTGCGGAGGAGCATGGCGGCGGCCTCGACGGCCTCGTCGCCCCTCCAGGGAAAGAGATGAAGGGCGTCCCTGCCCTCAAGGATGTCCGTCTCCCCGAGCCCCGACGCCATGAATCTGCCTGCCCCCTCCCGGAAGAGGGCGGCGGCGGTCCGGTCGAAGTATGAAGGAGGATCGCCGGCGAGAAAGACCTCCTTCATCCTCCTTCTGACCGTATCGTGGACCATGGCGGTCCCTCCCGAAAGCCGGGGAGGAGATCCCCCGGCGGACGGCCGGAGGAGAATGGTCTTCG
The DNA here is from genome assembly GCA_012523155.1 of Synergistaceae bacterium. Lineage (GTDB taxonomy): Bacteria > Synergistota > Synergistia > Synergistales > Aminobacteriaceae > Aminivibrio. The sequence continues at coordinate 6,117 of JAAYJB010000479.1, forward strand.
TCTCCCCGATCACCGAGACACACTTCCATGCCCGTCCTGCGAAAAGGATCCTCTGACCCGGAGCAGGGGGTATCTCGAGGGGGACGGTGCCGAGAACGGTTCCCCCGTGCTCGAGCCTGTATTCGGCCGGCGAGGCGAATGCCGTGAAGAAGGTGTACCGGTCCGTCAGGAGCTCGCCCCCGGTGCCAAGTACGAGACGGCCGTCCTCAAGCTGGGTGATCGCGTGTTTTTCTGCAAGCCCCCGCAGGAATTCAGCGTAATCGTTCCTGCCCACCATGGAAAAGGGGCCTGTGCCGCACAGCAGGGTCCAGAGCTGGTCCGCCCTGACGCCGCCGTACTGGGCGATCACCGACAGGGTCTGCTGGACGAGGGTGGAAAGATGGTACAGCCCCTTCCGGGGAGGTTCCCTCCATTTTTCCAGGAGCAGGGAGAGGACCGCCGCCGTCTGGACAAGCGAAAACCTGAGGAAATCGGCGGGGTGGCTGTCCGGGGTGATCTCCGGCTCTTCCGCGAAAACCCGGAGCACGGCGGGACCGCCCCTTCTTCCCGACCGCCCGAGGCGCTGGCGGAGACCGGATACCGTGGAGGGTTCCTCCACCTGGCCGATGGACGCCACCGACCCGATATCGATACCCAGCTCGAGGGTCGAGGTGCACACCGCTGTGGTGGGAAGGTCCTTCTTCTGGAGCCGCTCCTCCAGGCTTCGGCGAAGTTCGGGGGCGAGGCTGCCGTGGTGGGGGAAGAATTCGTTGGGGACAAAATTCTTTTCGCTGAGCGCTGAGAGGGCGGCGGCAAGCTCCTCGGTCCGGGAGCGGCTGTTGGTGAACAGGAGGTGGGAGTCTCCCCTCAGGAGACGGTAGATGTCGTTCACCATCCCTTCCGGCAGCGGAGCCCTTTCTCCCCTTCGGGGGGCCGGGAGCCTGTATCCCCTGACCTGGAGCAGGAGTTCGCTCCCCGTTCCTTCGGATACGAGGATCCTGCAGGGAAGGGTTTTTTCGGGGCGGAGTGCAAGAGCGGCGATCTCCATGCCGCTGAGGGTCGCGCTGAGGGCCACGCGGGGGACCGTCCGGCCGATGAGGAATTCGATGCGGCGCAGGAGGGACTGGAGCTGGCACCCCCGCTCAGTGCCGAGGAAGGCGTGGAACTCGTCGACAATGACGTCCACCAGCCCTCCGAATGCCTCCCGGCACCAGGAAGATGAGTTCATGAGAAGGGATTCCAGGGATTCGGGAGTGATGAGCAGCACGCCCCGGGGATCCTTCCTCAGGGCGTTCTTTCCCCCCTCCGGAGCGTCGCCGTGCCACGGCGTGACGGGAAAGCCCACGGAGCCGCAGAGGCTTTCAAGCCTCCGGGCCTGGTCGTTGATGAGGGCCTTAAGGGGGCTGATGTACAGAACGGCGATCCCGGGGAGAGGACTTTCGGCCATCCGCGTGCAGGCGGGCAGGAACGCAGCCTCCGTCTTTCCCCCGGCCGTGGCGGCGCTGAGGATCACGTCCTCCTTTCCCTCGAGCACGGGAAGAAGGGCCATCTCCTGGATCTCGCGGAGGGAGGGCCATCCCTGCCTCCAGACCCAGCGCCGGACTCCCTCTGCCAACCGGCCGAACCCCTCGGATGCTTCCACGTCGCCCTCAGATCCTGAAGGAGGACAGCCCGTCTTCCGGGGTTTCCTCCTCCCCTTCATCGGCGATCTCGGGCATGTCCGTGGGACGGTCCTCCTCCACGGGTATTTCGTCGATGAGGGAGGTCCACTGTATCTCCGGGTTCTGTTCGAGCACCGCGAGAAAGTCCGCGAAGGCCTTGATGGTGGTGCGGGGGGTCCGGAAATAGGCCTCCCCGATCTTCTTCGAACAGTGGGCAAGGAAGGCGGCGAGGGCTTCGTCCGGGACGAGGTGCTTTGCCGGGTCCCCCGAGGCGTAGACGTTCCGGATATTGCCCAGCAGCACGTAGAGCTCCTCCGCCGAGAGGCTTCCCAGGTGAAGGATGGGGGCGTCGTAATCCGTTACCCCCGCGGCCTTCGCGAAGGTATTCTCGGTGAGGCGGGAGTGGAGCGCCTCGTAGCCGTAGAGACCCTTCCGGGGGTCGTAGAGAAAGTCCGGGGTGCCGCCCAGGAGAAAGCCGATGGCCCCGGCAGTTCCCTGGAGGCAGTCGTTGAGCATCCGCAGGATCTGCTCGTAGTTGGAGAGCCGGGCCTTGGAGCTGGCCAGCTTGTACAGGTTGACCATTTCGTCGAGGTTCACCAGCAGGCCGCCGTAGCCCGCCTGCCGGACGAAGAGGCTCAGGATCTTCAAAGAGTCGTAGACATTGCCGTCGTCGATGATTGTGCGCACGCCAAGGGCGTTCCTGGCGTCGGTCCGGGTCGCGAACTCGCCCCGGAGCCACCGGACGGCATCGGCTCGAAGGCGGTCGTCGGACTGTTCGTAGCCGTTCCAGTATGCCTCGATGACCGATGCGAAATCGTACCCGCCGACCATCTCCGAGATCTTCTCCAGGCGCTTCGAGATCGCAGATTTCACCGTTCCCCCTTCTGCGTCCGCCTCCCTCCGTGCCTCGGCGAGGAAACGCTCCACGAGACCGGGAAGGCCGTTCCCGTCCGGCTTGGTCCTGGTGGAGAGGTTCTTCGTCAGCTCCGCGTAGAGGTTCCTGGCGTGGCCTCCGGTGGAATAGAGCCTGCGGTCCGGCGAAAGATCCCCGTGGAGGGTGACGAGTCCTTTTTCCAGGGCGATGGACCGGACGAGCTGGAGGAAAAAGCTCTTTCCTGCTCCGTAGGCCCCGATGATGAGCCTGAAGGCGGATCCGCCGTCGAGGATCCTGTCGAGATCCTTCAGCAGCGCCTCAACCTCCCTCGCACGGCCTACCTGGATGTGGTGCAGTCCCGTGCGGGGAGTTACACCTGCACGGAGGGACTGGATGATGGCGTCCCGTTCACGGGGCCTGATTCTCGTCTTTCTGCCTGCCATTGGAAAGAACCTCCTCTGCAAGGGCTATATCGATGTAGATAGGGTCTCCGTCCTCCGCAAGAGGAGCGCCCGCGGCCCGGAAAGCCCATTCGTTCACGATTTCCAGCGCACCGTCCGGAGGGAGCGAGAGCTTGTCGCAGAGCGAGAGGTACTCCTCTCTCCTCCACGTCTCCCTGCGGAGAAGGGTCTGGAGCAGCGTTCTGTGCCCCTCGTCAAGGGCTGAAAGGGGATCCGAGGGATCCGGGGCCGGAAGCGGCTCAACGTGCTCTTCGTCCTCCGATGAAAAGATCTCCCGAAGGATCCCTCCCACCCGCCGGGTCTCCTCCTCGCGGAGGCGGATGAGATCCATGTCAAGGGAAAAGACCCCCGGACTTCCCTGCCGCGCCGGAACTGCCCGGGGAGTCCCCGTCACGACGGCGTGGATATTCCGTGCAGCCTGGTCCCGCTCCAGTCCGAGGTATGCGTACAGCTTCTCCACCTGGCGGACTTCGGCGGGATCCACCGTGCCGTCTGCAGCCGCGACGGCCGCCATGATGCGCCCCATCGCAGCCTTTTCATCAGGAGAAAGGGGGGCGAGCACTCCCCGAAGGCCGGCGGCTGTCTGGGGCACCGAGGAACACCAGGCGAGCAGCGCCTCAAGGGAAGTTTTCTCTTCGCCGGAAAGGATACCCTCTTCAGGAAGGAACGACCGGATGACGTTCATCTCTTCCCCCGACACACCGGCGGCTGCCTGGGCAGTGAGGCACCCCAGGCGGATAAGCGCTGCCGCCAGGGCGAATTCCGCAGGGGAGGAAGGACGGACGAAGGGTGAGAAAAGTGCGATCTTCCCCCGGGGCGAGGGACGGAGTGCGTGGATCCGCACATCGGGGGCCATGCCGAAGCCGAATGTTTCAAGGGTCTCCGCCAGTTCCTCCGACCGCTTCAGGTCCATTTTGGGCGGGACGGGCCGCCCGAGAGCCCCGAAGACGGCGTCAGCGTCCACAAGGCGTATTTCCCCTCCGCACAGGCGGGCGAGGCGTCCCCGCACCCCTTCCCCCGCGGGGGTTTCCGCAAGAAGATCCCGGGGCAGAAGGGCCGCAGCACCGGGCGCGTCAGGGCTGCCTCCCCTGGCGATATGCCTGCTGTAGGCTTCCAGTTCGTCGGCACACCGGCCGGCGATGGCGGCGATCTTCTTCAGGGGGGTCTTGAGGATAAAGGGATTGGGAAGGCCGGGGATCCGAAGACGGAGCCGGTCTCCAAGGGACGGACTCGCTGCCTTGTAGGTGAGGGTGAGTGAGGTTTTCGTGGAACGGATGATCATGCCGTCGCCGAATTTTTCCCTGTAGCGCACGGCAAAGAGTTTCCTGAAGAGGTCGGGGCATCGCCTCGCAGCGGTTTTCAAACCGTGTTCCGGATTGAGGATCAGCCACTGAAGGGCTGTGTCAGGGGGTATGGGCTCCTCGGCGGCTGCATACCGTGCGAGGACGGCCGCGAAGGGTTCGGCGCAGTACCTGTCTGAAAAGTCAACGTAGGGGGGCTGCTCGTCAGGCTTGCCGTAGAGCACCCACTCCACGGCGAGGAGGTTCCGGCAATACCCCCGGAACCCGCGGTTCTCCCCGTATATGGGGAGCAGGCGGAGCAGCTCGCGGACGATCTCTCCCCTTTCCTCCGCGGAGACCAGCCGGCGCTGGCCGTCGATAAGAAGCCTGCGCTCCAGGCCGTAGAAGAAAAGAAACACATAGGCGATATCAGCAGACGGGTCGCTTCTCCCCTTCGACAGCCACGATAAATACGCCCCCCGCTGCCCGGGGGACAGTTTTCCGTAGTCGGGGAAGGAATCTTCCACAGGATACTGCGGACTCAACCCCGGTTCGGTCTTCAGGTCGGTATTGATGAGGCAGGGGTCGTTGAACCCGGTGTAGTCGAGAAGTTTCCCCCCGATATACACAAGCCCTCCCGGAATGGACCAGCCGTTCACCTCCGGGGTCTTGTCCGCACCGAACCACTGCGCCGGGGCTCCCTGGGGAAGCTCGACCCGGACAGCGCCGGGAGCCGGTTCGTCCTCCCCATGCTTCCGGACGGCCGAATGCCTGCGGAGGGCCCGCACTCCCTTGTATAAAAAAAAGATCGCAAGAATAAGAAGAAACAGCTCCACCGCGGATACCTCTTTTCGGATTTTCGGATCGGGCCGCAGGATCCTTCCACGGCTGCCGGCTTCAGTAAGGACACAATACAGAACAGGGCTGAACAACGCTATTGTAACCCATTAAAGCGGTGCAAAAACAGGCCGGGATGAACAGGAAGCATTTTTATACTCAAAAGAACCGACAGTTCCGCCTCCATATCCCTGCAAGGTTTTTATTCTGAATGCCCTTCTGCCGGACTCTTTTTCA
>JAAYJB010000089.1 GCA_012523155.1 Synergistaceae bacterium
CCAGAGACGGAGTCCCTTCCATGTCGGCTGAAACGATTGCAGCCGCGCTGAAAACAGCCGTTGAGGCAGTGGCTGCTGTTGATGAAGACCTGAAAATTACGGGTGGTCTCGAGCATTGATTTTTTCCAATATCTCTTTTTCTTCTCTGTGTCAGGTGCTAGAATAAAAAGGCAGGATCATCCGTTCCTTCTCCGAAACGCTATTTCGTATCAGCGGGGAGGTCTTTATTCGCTATGCAGCTTTTCATCGAGCAATTGCTGAACGGCGTGGCAATGGGAGCGATCTATTCCCTTATAACCCTTGGCCTGGCCTTGGTCTACGGGATCCTCCGCATCCTTCACGTCGCCCATGCCGCGGTCTACACGGCGGGGGCCTATGTTGGCCTGTACGTCTTCACTCTTTCCGGCAGCCTTCTTCTTGCGGTCCCGGCGGCAATGGCTGTCTGCGCGGCACTCGGGGTAGCCGTCGAACGGTTTGTCTACACTCCGCTCCTAAGGTTTCCCCCCTTCGTCCCACTGATAGGAAGCATCGCCGTGTTCCTGGCCATGGAAGAGGTTTTCCGGATCGTGGGAGGCCCATATATCCTTTCCTTCCCTGCAGAACTTCCCTTTTCGGGCATCACCATACGGGGAGTTGTCGTCTCACCCGCTATCCTTTCAATATACGCGGTCAGCGCTGCAGTACTCCTTATCCTCTGGTTCATAGTGACGAAGACAGGGCTCGGGCTCGCCATGAGGGCTACGTCACAGGATCGGGATATCGCAGGAACTATGGGCATCAACGCTTCTTTTACCATCAGCATGACTTTTGTCCTCGGTTCCGCTGTTGCCGCGATCGCCGGCATTCTCGTAGGCATTTATTACAACCAGGTCTACCCCACAATGGGTGCCGTACCTGCCTACAAGTGCCTTGCCCTCATCGTGGTAGGCGGCCTGGGCTCTCTTCCCGGCGCCGTACTTGCGTCACTTCTTCTCGGAGTCGGGGAGACACTGCTCATAGGATACGCGAACATCCCGCTGCCTCGTGACTCCCTGGCGTTCATCGCCATGATCGCGGTACTCCTCTGGAGGCCCCAGGGACTTTTGGGCGGAAAGTAGGCGGCTGAAATGAACGACTACTCCATAACGATTCTTACATTCATAGCCATACAGGCCATCGTGGCGTGCGGACTGAACGTCATTGTAGGCTATGCCGGTCAGATTTCCCTCGGCCATGCGGCCTTCTTCGGTATTGGGGCCTATTCCTCGGCGCTTCTCACTACGAAGGCGGGACTGACATTCTGGGCTGCCCTGCCTCTCGTTATCCTGATCACCGGATCCATAGGTCTCGTACTGGGGATGCCGAGCCTGAGGCTTCGGGAGGACTTTCTCGCCGTGACCACTATCGGCATCAACTTCATCGTGGAGTCGGTTTTCCTGTACGTTCCCTTTTTCGGGGGAGCCCTCGGCCTTGGCGGCATTCCGTCCATCACCTTCCTGGGGACCCGGCTCAGGGGGCCGAATTTCCTGTATCTCTGCCTGGTTCTGCTCGGGCTCGTACTTCTTATCTCCCGGCGGTTCACCAAAAGCTGGGCCGGGCTTGCATGCTTTGCTCTCAGGGAGGAGGAGACCGCTGCTTCAAGCATGGGAGTCTCCCCCATCCGGTTCAAGCTCCTGGCTTTTGTCCTGGGCACTGCAATGGCGGGCATGGGAGGCGCACTCTACGCCCACCTCATGCGCTTCATCAGTGCCACCGATTTTGGCTTCCCGCTGTCCATAACCCTCATGTCCATGGTGGTCCTCGGCGGCATAGGCACGCTCTGGGGACCGGTACTCGGTGCGCTGATCCTGGGTGTCCTTCCGGAAGTGTTCCGTCCGCTCATCGACTATCGAATGCTCCTCAATGCCGCCATTCTGCTGCTTATGATCCGCTTTCAGCCGGCGGGTCTCCTCGGCGAGGGGAGTTTCCTCAGGGGTCTTTTCCAGCGGAAAGGGGGAACCTCCAATGGATGACGTTCTGCTCCGCCTGGACAGGGTCTCAAAGCACTTCGGCGGACTGAAGGCTGTGGACAACGTCTCCTTCGAACTCGCAAAAGGAGAAATACTCGGCCTCATCGGTCCCAACGGCGCAGGCAAGACCACGTGCTTTAACCTGATATCCGGAGTCTATACCCCTACGTCCGGCGCTATTTACCTCGAGGAAAAACCCACGGGAGGCCTTCCGCCCTACAGGATGGCTTCGCTGGGTGTGGGGAGGACATTCCAGGTGGTGAAGCCCTTCTCCACACTTTCGGTTGTTCAGAACGTCATGGTGGCCCTTGGGCTCAAAAGATACGGCGGCGTGATCTCCTCCTTCGCCCCGTGGGAGACGAAGAAATCCCGGAAAGAAGCCATGACCCTTCTGGAGGAGGTGGGCATCGCCCATCTCGCCGATACACCTTCGGGACAGCTCCCCCTGGGCAACCAGCGCCGCCTTGAACTGGCACGGGCTCTTGCCCTGATGCCGGGGGTCCTTCTCCTGGACGAGACCTTTTCGGGCCTTCGCCACGAGGAGATCTCACTGCTCTCGAAACTTGTGCTGGAAGTACGGAACAAGGGAATCTCCGTCCTGCTCATCGAACACAACATGAAGGTCGCCATGGGACTGTCCGACAGGCTTGTGGTCCTTGACCACGGAAGGCTTCTCGCAGAGGGAAAGCCTGAGGATATCCGGTCCGACCCTGCGGTTATCGAGGCATACCTGGGGAAGGGGGCGTCTGCCAATGCTTCTTGAGGTTTCCGATCTCAAGGTGTGCTATGGAGATATACACGCGGTGGAGGGAGTCTCCCTCAGCATAGGCGAGGGAGAGCTCATATCCGTCATAGGGGCGAACGGAGCGGGGAAAAGCTCCCTCCTCAACTGTGTTATGGGGATCGTGCCCTCCAGGGGCGGAAAGGTGATTTTCTGCGGAAGGGACATCACATCACTCCCCGTTCATGAAAGGGCCAGGGAAGGTATCCGCATCGTCCCGGAGCGGGCACGGGTTTTCCCCCGGCTCACGGTGTATGAGAACCTGCTGGCGGGATGCTTCGGCATGAAAGACAAAATCAGCTTCCCGGAAAAACTCTCGTGGATATACGGCCTGTTTCCTGTGCTGGAGGAGCGGAAATCCCAGCTTGGCTCCACCCTTTCCGGAGGAGAGCAGCAGATGCTGGCCATTTCAAGGGCGCTTATTTCCGACCCGAAACTGCTTCTGGTGGACGAGGTCTCCATGGGACTCATGCCCGTGCTGGTGGACAAGGTTTTCGAGGTCATGGAAATGCTGAACAGGGAACACGGGCTCACCATCCTGCTGGTGGAACAGAACGCGCTTGCCTCACTGGGGATCTCCTCCCGGTCCTACGTCCTGGAGACTGGGAAAATCGTCCTTGAAGGGGCTTCCGGGGATCTCTTGAAGGACCCCAAGGTCCAGGAGGCGTACCTGGGCCTGTAGCTTTGCGGCGATCAGGGGCTGAAATACCCTGCCCCTCGAGAAAACAGAAACAAAATAACTCTGGAGGTGGAAAAAATGCGTGTGATGAAAACGGCAGTTCTTGCTCTGTGCGTACTCCTTCTGTCCGGATCCCTGGCATTCGGGGCTGACACGGTGAAGATCGGTCTCCTCGTTCCCCTGACAGGGCCTGCGGCGGCGGACGGTACCAGTGCCCTCTACTCCGTGCAGATCGCCCTCGACCAGGTGAACGCCGCCGGGGGTGTTCTCGGCAAAAAAGTGGAGCTTATCTACTACGATGACAGGGCAGACGCGAAGGAAGCGGTCGCCCTGTCCCACAAGCTCATCGAGCAGGACGGCATCGACGCGTTTGTCGCGGGTTCTTACAGCCTTCCAACGCGGGCCGTTGCTCCTATCTTCCAGGAGGAGGGAATCCCCCTCGTGGCCGCCTACGCAATTCATCCGGATGTCACCAGGGCTGGAGATTACTGCTTCAGGAACGGGTTCCTCGGAATGGTGGAGGGCAGGGCTGCGGGATACACTGCCCACAAGCTCCTCGGCGGGAAGACGGTCGCGCTTCTTACCAGCGACAACGATTTCGGGCGCACCCTCGTGGTGGGCTTCAAGGAGTATGCGGCCAAGTATGCTCCCGACCTCAAGATCGTAAGTGAGCAGGCATATCCGTTCTCCGAGAAGGACTACAAGCCGTATCTCTCGAAAATCAAGGAGCTCGACCCTGACGTCATCTTCGCGAGCGGCTACTATTTCCAGACCGGCCCGCTCCTTCGCCAGGCCAGGGAGCTTGGTATCCAGTCAAAGATCCTCGGCGAGGAGGGGGCTGATTCGCCCAAGCTCATGGAGATCGCCGGAGACGCTTCCGAAGGTTTTCACATCGTCACGAATTTTGACCGTGACGATCCCCGCCCCGTGGTCCAGGACTTCCTGAAGGAGTTCCGCTCCCGTCACAAGTTCGAGCCTGACATGGTGGGAGCTTCCGCCTACGACGCCTTCATGATCATCACCGACGGCATGAAGACATCGGGCAGCACTGAGGGCGCCAAGGTCCGGGACGCAATTGCCGCGGTAAAGGATTACAATGGTCTCACGGGGATCATCGGCGGCTTCGACGAGATCGGAGAAGTGGTCAAGCCCGTCCAGGTGCAGGTGGTGAAAGAAGGCCTTTTCCGCCACTTCGGTGTGGTGAATGATCCCGAGCTCATAAAGCCCTGATTTCAAACCGGAAAAAGCGCCCCCTTGAGGGCGCTTTTTTTGCTGGCAAACCATTTTTTCCGGTCGGTTTTCTCCCCCCTGCGGCGATGCTTTATAATGTTCCCGAAACAGGATGATCATTCTGTTTCAGGGGAGGGAAAAGTCATGGCTCCGGGAATTTTCATGTGGGTCCTCCTCCTGTGTATGAGCACCGTATTGGTCCTCCTAACTGCTTCGGATGCGCGGTCTCTCCGGCGCAGAATACTGAGGTTTTCAGGCCTCGTATTTCCCATGGTGGTTCATCCTCTTTTCGGAATTCGTGTATACCGTATCTCCCTTCTTATTCCTCTTGTTGTCCTTCTGGGCCTGGAAGCTTCGGGGAAGAAAAAGCCTGAAAAAAACCTTCTCGGCACCCTGATTTCCCCTATAGCGAAGGAGGGGGAACGTGAGCATCTTTCAGGGATTTCTGCATGGTTTACCGGGGTTTTTATCGCTTCCCTGGCGCCCGGCGGAATAGGCCCCGCCGCTGCGGCAATGGGGACGGTGGCGGATCCATGGGCATCAATGGCCGGCACACTTATGGGAGGACGGAAGACGAAACCGGGAAAAACGTTCTCCGGAAGCGTGGCCTGCCTCCTGTCCGCTTTCTGGTCGGGAGTCGCATTTACACTGATTTTCCCTGACTCGGGGATCACGCTGATTCATGTGTCAGCCGGTGCCCCGGCAATCGCCGCAGCAGAGGTCTACACTTCCGGGACATATGACAACATAACGGTTTTCATCGCGGGAGCGGCTGCCATGACGCTTGCAGGTGCAGTGCACTGACCCGGGAAAGCGCAATGTATACCCGAAAGGGGATAGCCTTTTTTCGCCGAATGGGGTATGGTATCGGCGCCATAAAAAAGCTTTTTTGCATCCGGAGGGAAATGATAGCGTGAAGATCGTCGTCGTGGGCGGAGGAGAAGTCGGGTACAGCGTTGCGGAAACTCTTTCTGAAGAGGGACACGACGTAACAGTTGTAGAGGAGAACGAGGAGCGGGCTGCCCGTGTGGACAGCGAGCTTGATGTGATCACTGTCAGGGGGAATGGAGCCCGCCCGCAGGTTCTCGAGGAGGCAGGGATCGTTCCCGGATGCGATGTTGATATCCTCGTGGCCTGTACAGACCACGACGAGGTGAATATCCTCGCCTGCTGGATCGCCAAGCGTGCAGGCGTCAAGCGCGTCATCTCCAGGGCCCGGGGACTTGAGTTCACCGACAGTCCCACATGGGCGAAGGATCTCGGCATCGATGTGATGAACTCCCCCGAGCGTTCCGTGGCACGGGAGATCCTTGAACTGCTTTTCGTCAGCTCCGCGGTACACACGGCGGAACTGCTCGACGGGCGGTCGGGTATCTACGCCTTTCGGGTAGCCCAGAATTCTTCCCTCGTCGGCGTAGCGCTCAAGGAACTCCGGACCCTATACCCCCATTTTGTCGCCATAATCGTTTATATAGAGCGGAATGGCACAGGCTATATCCCCTTCGGCGACATGAAAATCGAGGCAGGGGACCTGTGTTATATCGTCACGTCTCGTGAACAGGCCTGGAAGATGGAAGAGATCTACCAGATGAAAAAGAGCCGCCCCCTGAAAAGGGTCATTATCATCGGCGGAGGAAAGCTGGGCTTCCAGGTTGCCTGGAAACTGGAGAACCAGTTCCGCAACCTCGACATCCGTCTGATCGACCACAACAGGGAAAAATGCGAACGCCTCGCGGGTGAGTTGAAAAGAACCCTGGTCCTTTGCGGCGACGGTGCTGATGAAAACCTCCTCCGCCAGGAGGGGATCGAAAAGGCTGACGGGCTGGTTTGCGCCACTGAGAGCGACGAGACTAACCTCCTCTTCGCAGTCATAGGGAAGGCCTTGGGCGCCCGCAAGACCATCGCCGTGGCTCGGCGCAAGATTTACATGAAGCTGGACAACTACATGTCCGTGGATTCCATCGTGAACCCAAACAGCGCCCTCGCGTCCGTCATCCTTCGCTACGCACGGTATCCCTCGGGGTCGGGTGTCCTCTCCATAATTGAGAAAATAGACGCTGAAATGCTCGAGGTGACCATTCCCGACAGAAGCCCCGCAGTGGGAAGGACGATCATGAGCCTCGGCCTGCCGAAGGGAATTCTCATCGCCCTTATCGTGCGCCGGGGAGACGCCTTTGTTCCCGTAGGGGCGACAGTAATCCAGAAAGGGGACAAGGTTATCGTCTTTGCCACCTCCGACCTTATGTCCGAGGCGATGGACTCTCTTGGAGTGAACTGACCGTGCATCTTCCCGTAATCTTCAAGGTCCTCTCCCTTCTTTCGGCTATCGTCTCTCTCTCCATGGTCTTGCCGCTGGGATGGTCACTCTGGGACGGGAGCAGTGACGGAAAAGCCTTCCTGCTGTCTATTTCTGCAGGTCTCATCTTTTCGGCAGTGTTGTTTATGGCGGGAAAAAACGCTGACTATAATGACATCGGCGTAAAGGACGGTTTTCTCGTAGTATCCCTCAGCTGGATTTTCGCGTCCCTTATAGGAGCCCTTCCCTTCTATATCAGCGGAACGATCCCTACTTTCGCAGGTGCTTTCTTTGAATCGGCATCAGGCTTTACGACCACGGGGGCGTCAGTCCTCTCTGACATCGAGGCGGTTCCCCGGGGGATCCTCTTTTGGAGGAGCTTGACCCACTGGCTCGGGGGTATGGGGATAATCGTCCTCAGCCTCGCGATCCTCCCCTTCCTTGGGGTCGGGGGAATGGAGCTGTTCAAGGCTGAAGTCCCGGGGCCTATACCTGAAAAGATTACACCGAGGATCCAGCAGACCGCCCTGTACCTCTGGGGAGTGTATGCGTTCCTCACTGTTGCGGAAACAGTGCTGCTCCTCCTGGGAGGAATGAATCTTTTCGAGTCGCTGACCCATACTTTCGGTACAGTGGCCACCGGCGGATTCTCCCCGCTGAACAGGAGCGTGGGGCAGTACGGCTCCGCCTATTTCGACTGGATCATAACGGTGTTCATGTTTCTGTCCGGGATTAATTTTGTCCTTCACTACCGTCTGCTCCGTGGACATTTCCGTCCTCTCGCCAGGGATGACGAGTTCAGGACCTACCTCTGGATCGTTCTGTTCTGCATAGCGGTAATTTCCGCAGACCTCCTTTTCCGGGGAAACTACGATTCGATCGCTGAAGCCCTGAGGTACAGCGCGTTCCAGGTGGTGAGCATCATCACAACCACAGGGTTTGCCACGGCAGATTTTGAACTGTGGCCTTCCTTCACCCAACTCATACTTCTTCTCCTCATGTTCGCCGGGGCATGCGCCGGTTCCACGGGCGGCGGCATGAAAATACTCCGGCTCCTGATTCTTTCGAGGCATACCCGTGCAGAACTGAAGCGGGTTCTCCATCCCCATGCGGTAATTTCCGTTAAAGTGGGAGGAAAAGTGATCGATACCAGGATACAGTCTTCAGTGACCTCATTCCTTATTCTCTACGTTGCAGTTTTTATCGCGGGGGTCTTTTTCATGACATCTCTCGGCATGGACATGGAATCAGCCATGTCGGGAGTGGCTGCCTCTCTTGGGAACGTCGGTCCGGGGCTCGGGAGCCTGGGGCCCATGGACAACTACAGTGCTGTCCCCGAAGCGGGAAAATGGCTCTTTTCACTCCTGATGCTCATGGGGCGCCTTGAACTCTACACTGTTCTCCTTCTTTTTTTCCCCGGGACATGGAGAAAATAATGCTATGGTGATGAAGTCCGGAGGAGGTGCGGCAGGGGAATGAACGGCTTCCTGGTCGCCAAGTTTCTGTCTTTCATTACAGGAATCGTATCTCTTTCCATGATATGGCCGATTTTGTGGGCCCATTTCGACGGGAGCGGAGAGGTGCGAAGCCTTGTCATATCCATGATTCTAGGCCTCACTTTTTCCGGCCTCCTTTTCGTTGCAGGAAGGCATCACACCGACTATAAAACCGTCGGGATACGGGACGCATTTGCTGTTGTTTCTCTTTCATGGATTTTTGCGTCGGTAGTGGGGGCTCTTCCCTACTACATCTACGGTATGGCACCCGCCTATACCGACGCTTTTTTCGAAGCCATGTCAGGATTTACCACCACGGGAGCCTCGATTCTTACGGATATAGAAGCCCATCCGAAAAGCCTCCTCTTCTGGAGGGGGCTGACACACTGGATCGGAGGGATGGGGATCATTGTCCTCAGCCTTGCCATACTGCCCTTCATCGGCGTGGGGGGAGTACATCTCTTCAAGGCTGAAGTTCCGGGCTTCGGCCTTGAAAAAATGACGCCGAGACTGCACCAGATGGCCATCAGGCTGTGGGGCATCTATTTCGGACTTACGGCGGCGCAGGTGATCCTTCTCCTCCTTGGAGGAATGAACCTCTTCGAAGCACTCACCCATTCCTTCAGTACCATTGCCACAGGAGGCCTTTCGCCTCTGAACAAAAGCATCGGCCATTACAATTCCCCCTACATCGAATGGGTAACCACCTTTTTCATGTTTTTTTCCGGGGTGAACTTTGTTATCCACTACAGATTCCTTCTCAGGCAGTCCGGGGCGTACCGCGACGACGAGGAATTCAGGCTCTATGCCTTTATCGTTCTTTTCAGCATTCTCTTCACCGCTGCGGTCCTTCTGCTCAGAGGATATTATGTCACCATCGAGGAGGCCGTTCGCTACAGCGCTTTCCAGGTGATCAGCATCATTACCTCCACGGGTTTTTGCACTACGGACTATGAGCTTTGGCCCGTGTCAGTTCATTTTCTCTTTATTCTCCTCATGTTTGCAGGAGGGTGTACCGGTTCAACAGCAGGAGGGATCAAAAGCCTCAGGGTTCTGGCCCTTGCACGTCATGTACGGGCAGGGCTGGCCTCATGTCTCCATCCCCAGGGACAGTTCCAGACAAAGATCAGGGGGAAAACCGTGAGCCAGGATGCACTGGCTTCGGTGACGGCTTTTTTTATTCTCTATCTTGTTGTTTTCATTGCAGGAGCCCTGTTCATGGCTGCCCTGGGTGTGGATTTCGTCACGGCCGTGAGCAGCGCTGCGGCGTCGATCGGGAACACGGGCCCTGGGTTCGGAACGGTCGGGCCTACCGAGAATTTTTTCCATATCCCAGCCGCAGGAAAATGGGTTCTCTCGCTTCTTATGCTTCTGGGGCGGCTTGAGCTGTATACCATGATTCTGCTGTTTTCCCCCCGTACCTGGAAGAAATAGAATCGCCCCGCCATCTCCACGACTCTGCGTATCATGATATAATAATTCCGAATATTGAATAATGGAGGGGATGCCAGTGAAGCTCGTCGACATGAACCGGCTGGAAATGGAAAACATTCTTCCCGGACTCAAGGCCAGGTTTGTCAATTCCGAGAACATGACGGTGGCGTACTGGTACATGGAGGCCGGCTCCGATTTCCCTTTGCATGATCATTGCCATGAACAGCTGGTCAATGTAGTCTCGGGAAAAGTTGAGGTATCTGTACGGGGGGAAAAAATTCCCCTTGACCCGGGGTGCCTTCTCGTTCTGGCACCCGGAGAACCCCATGCGGTCCACGCGGTAGAGAAGAGTTTTGTCATTGACGTGTTTTACCCCATTCGGGAGGACTACAAAAAAGAATGATTTTTTGCGAAACGGCGGCTTTCGGGCCGCTTTTTTTTGGAAAAAACACTTGACATATAAAGGAATTCAGGTACTATATTACCTGAATTTGGGAAAGGGGCTCTTTATATGAGCGGAGTGGTTGCTGTGTCCGAAGCTGTATCGCTGGCTTTTCACGGAATGGGTCTCCTCGCTTCAGGAAGACGGATGAGCGCGAAAGAAATGGCTGAAAGGGTAAAGGTGTCGGAGGCCCACCTGGCTAAAGTTTTTCAGAGGCTTGTGAAAGAAGGCCTGGTGACGTCCACCCGCGGTCCCGGAGGGGGATTCGAGCTGGCGAAGGACCCTGCGGAGGTGACCCTCCTCCATATTTACACCGTGATCGAGGGGCTTCCCAGGGCTGAACACTGTCTGCTGCACAGCGATACCTGCCCGTTCGGGACGTGCATTTTCGGTTCCATGCTGGAAAAGATGACCGCTGAATTCGTTGAATATCTGAAAAATACCACCCTGGCAGATTTACAGAGAGGAGAAACACGATGACCAAGGTAATGCGGAAAATCATCAAAATTGATGAGGACAAATGCGACGGATGCGGCATCTGCGCCGAAGCCTGCCACGAGGGGGCCATACAGATCATCGGCGGAAAGGCGAAGCTCGTGAGCGAGACCTACTGCGACGGACTCGGCGACTGTATAGGCGAATGCCCGAGGGGGGCAATCACATTCGAGGAGAGGGAAGCGGCTCCTTACGACGAGGAAGCGGTGAAGAAGCACATGGCGGCGAAGGCTGCTCTGACCCCTCTTCCCTGCGGTTGTCCGGGGTCCATGGCACGGGATCTCAGGAAGGAAACTGAGCCCTGTGCGGTCCCTGCACCGTCAGCCGCACCTGAGGCATTGAAATCCGCTCTTGCCAACTGGCCCGTGCAGATCCGGCTCGTGCCGGAAACGGCCCCCTATCTCCGGAAAGCGGATCTGGTGATCGCCGCTGACTGCACCCCCTTTGCCTTTGCCGATTTCCACCGCACCTTTCTGGCCGGTCAGAACAAGGTCTGCCTCGTGGGCTGCCCGAAGCTCGACGATGCACAGGCCTACGTTGAGAAGCTCTCCCGTATCATTGCTTTCAACGAAATAGATACTATTACGCTGGTCCGAATGGAGGTTCCCTGCTGCGGCGGAATGACCAGGGTCCTCGAATCGGCCTGTGAAGCAGCCGAACGGAACATTTCGCTGAAAATTTTCACAATAGGCGTGGGCGGAGATATAATAGACAGGGAAACTGTGCGGTTCTCACATAAAAAATAGGGAAACGGCCTCCGGGGAGCCGGGGCATTTCCAGCGGCAAAGCATTCAATTTCACGAGTTCAGAAAATCAATAAAGGAGGCAGAACAATGTATTGTTTTCAGTGCCAGGAAACAGCGAAGAACCAGGGGTGTACGGTAAAGGGTGTCTGCGGAAAACCTGAAGGAACGGCCGATCTTCAGGATCTTCTTATTTATGTGTGCAAGGGGATCTCCGTTTACGGTGAAAAACTGATGCAGCAGGGTACAGTCGACAAAGAAGCCGGACGCTTCATCTGTAAGGCTCTTTTCGTCACTATCACCAACGCAGCATGGGATGACGACTCCATCATCGAATGGATCCGCAAAGGGCTGAAGGTCAGGGAAGCAGTTGCCGCAAGGGCCGGTACCATGCCCGGAACGCTTCCGGACTGCGCGACGTGGAAGGCAGACAGTAAAGAAGACATCATGGCAAAGTCCATGGCCGACGAAGTCCGCATCACCGCCATGCAGAACGAGGATGTGCGCTCCCTCAGGGAACTCCTCATCATTGGGACCAAGGGAGTTGCTGCTTATGCGGAGCATGCGGAGGTTCTCGGTTTCGAAAAGGACGAGATTTACGCGTCAATCATGGAAGGGCTGGCCTCGACCACGAAAGACCTCTCCGTGGATGATATGGTTGGAATGGTTATGAAGACAGGCGCAAACGCTGTTACCACCATGGCGCTTCTTGACGAGGCCAACACCAGCACCTATGGCAACCCCGAGATCACCGAAGTAAATCTGGGTGTCAGGAATAACCCCGGAATCCTCATCTCCGGCCATGACCTCAAGGATATGGAGGAGCTCCTCAAGCAGACCGAGGGTACCGGTGTGGATGTGTACACCCACGGTGAAATGCTGCCGGCCAACTACTACCCCGCCTTCAAGAAATACGGCCATTTTGTGGGAAACTACGGCGGTTCCTGGTGGCATCAGAACGAGGAGTTCGAGTCCTTCAACGGGCCCATCTTCCTCACCACCAACTGCCTGATCCCTGTGAAGAAGGAAAATACGTACCTCGACAGGCTTTTCACCACGGGTGTTGTCAGCTACCCCGGTGCGAAGCATATCCCCGACAGACCGAAGGGCGGCATGAAGGACTTCTCCGGGATGATCGAGATGGCGAAGAAGTGCGCCGCTCCCAGGGAGATAGAGACGGGCAAGCTCGTCGGTGGTTTCGCCCACAACCAGGTCATGGCGCTCGCTGACAAGGTTGTCGAAGCAGTCAAGTCGGGTGCCATCAAGAGATTCGTCGTCATGGCCGGATGTGACGGGCGTTTCAAGTCCCGCGACTATTACACGGATGTCGCCAAAAACCTGCCGAAGGACACGGTCATCCTAACCGCCGGCTGCGCAAAGTACCGGTACAACAAGCTTGATCTCGGCGATATCGGCGGTATTCCCCGGGTGCTTGACGCCGGACAGTGCAACGACTCCTATTCCCTTGCCGTGATCGCCCTCAAGCTCAAGGAGGCCTTCGGTCTTGACGATGTCAACAAGCTTCCCATCTCCTATGACATCGCCTGGTATGAGCAGAAGGCTGTTGCCGTACTGCTGGCACTTCTTTCACTGGGTGTGAAGGGCATCCGCCTCGGGCCCACCCTTCCCGGGTTCCTTTCCCCCAATGTGGCCGATGTCCTGGTGAAAAACTTCGATATCAAGCCCATCAGCACTGTTGAAGAAGACGTCGCCGCAATGATGGCGGGCAAATAGTTTTTGGACAGACTCTTGATCTGTCCGGAATTTTCCGGAATGAACTGAGAGTGATTCTTCAGAACTGCCAAAACGGGAGAAACGGCGTTTACTTCAATGCTGTTTCTCCCGTTTCTTGTACCCGGCAGACTGAAGGCTGCTGCGGGTCATCTTCCCTGCGCTTGTCAGGGATCCATGGTCCGTGATCTCGGAAGGAACCTGAGCCCTGCGGCGTACCGGAACCCTCATCTGTGTTATTTCTTTCAACGAGACAGACACCGCCCTGCCGGCAATAATGAATGTTCCGTGCCGCGGCGACACCAGGTTCGGTCGCAATTGCTGTAAATAGCCGTTGCCGAGGTCTTCAAAACGGACATCAATGGACTGCTCCTGTCCCTGATACTATTTATTTTACGTCTTCGCCGGGGAAAATATCCTTCTATTTTCGAGCAGGAGACTATTTACCTGAAAAGCAGCAGCAGGTGTTTCTTCCTTTCGATTTTGCGCTGTACATTGCAGCATCCGCTTTTTTCAAAAGCGATCTCATGTCCTTCCCGTCATCCGGAAAAATACTGACCCCTATGGAAGGGCTGACAGAGACTTCCGTGTTTTCGAAAACAAACGGGAGGTTGATGGAAATCCTGATCTTTTCTGCGATTATAGCTGCGAGACCTGAATCGGGAAGATCTCCCAGGACAATGACGAACTCGTCCCCCCCAATACGTGCGACCACGTCCGATTCCCGGACAGCAGAAGAAAGCCTCCGGGAAACTTCCACGAGGAGCCTATCGCCGGTCTCGTGCCCCATCTTGTCGTTCACTTCCTTGAAGTGGTCGAGATCGATGTACAGCATGGCCGAGTAAAAGCCCCTGTTCCCCGCCCTGGAAAGAAGAAAATCTGTCCTTGCTTCCATGGAACGCCTGTTCAGCAGGCCCGTGAGCGTATCTTTTTCGGCGATTGAACGAAGCTCGTCTTCGAGCTTTTTCCTCCGGTCAATATCCTCCTCGAGCAGTATTTTTGCGTGTTCAAGCTGTTCAGTCCGTATTTTCACAAGGGTCTCAAGGTTTTCGTTCTGTCTCAGCAGTTCGCCTCTGGCTTCCTTCAGACGGATGAAAAGTCGGTGCAGTGCCTCGTATATGCTGTTTATATCAGGGGGATTCTTTTTGTTCATCAGGGCTGAAAAGTTGGATAACTGCTCAGGTCTGTCGGAATCAAGGGAATCGGCGGCCGCGACCATTTCAGCAAGCGGGGCACCCACGAGATGCCAGAATATCCTGTTCTGCACCCAGAGAATAAGGATAAGAAGTATGAGCCCGCCCATGAGAAGAAAAACAAGCGAGCGGAACGTTTTGAAGAGGACGGCCTCACTCCGGATAAAGGCGACGGCATATCCGGCGGTGGTACCGTCAGGCATTTTGACCGGCCGGACTGCAAACCAGGCGGAAGATGTTTTATGGATACGGTCGGAGAGAAATTTCTCCCCTGCCTTGCGCGGAACTGAAATTTTCACAGTTTCCGGAGTCCCGTACATAAGTTCCCAGCGGTTGGTGAATACTGCGGCACCTGCAAGAAGGGGGTCGTTTTCAACGACCTCTGCGCATTGTTCATTAAAATCGAGGAAATCTCCCAGGCCAAGCTCCAGGCGGAGAAGTTTCTCCACCTTTTGCGAAAGCGCACCGGCGGCCAGAGCTGCCCTTGATCCCGCGCTGTCACTCTGCTGGGAGTAAAGGGCAATCCCTCCTCCCGCAAGCAGAATAATCGCCGCAAGAGAAAAAAACAGTGATGAAATCAGGTTGACTCGCTGGTGTATTCTGCCTCTCCCGAACATAATCCCTTCCGCTTTCTTTTCAGGGTGAAAAAACGGCTGTTTCACTTATCCCAGATGAACCGCGGGAACACGGTCGATTCGAGCAGAATTCCCGACCGAATGCCGATTCCCAGTTTTTTTGCCCTTGCAAGTGAGATCACTGGGTGTCCTGTCGTCGTTTGTTCTGCTGCCATGGCTGATGGAGGCACTTTTTCAACGAGGATCCTTCCGGCAATTTTCCCTGCCAGCCGCCCCTGCTCCGTCCCCGACACCATGAGGGCGCACAGGGTTCCCCGTTCAACCCTGGAGCTCCAGAATGAGAAATCCGGCAGACTGCTGTTTTCGGCGGTCCATCGCAGGACCTCGCCGTAGTCGGCGAAGGTGCCTCCGTCGGAGAAATTGAAGATTCCGAGAACCCCGATCGCGTCCACCGTGTTTTGTATCCGCAACATGGAGGTCTTGAACTCGTCGAAAGTCTCCGGCCGGATCCACTCGGCTATCTCGATTATTCCGCACCGTGCGGTCTCCTTTTCCATCCGTTCCCTCACCCGGTCCCAGGTTGGGGAACTGTCGAGGATAACGGCGATTCGCCGTATCTCCCCGGGCCATATGCTTTTCAGGAGCCTGATGGTTCCGGTAAAGTGTTCACGTTCCACTGCTCCGGTCATATTCCGGACTTCACCCAGCCCGTAATCCGAGGGTTCACCGTCAATGCCGGAAAACACCACGGGGACAGGTGAATCTGCATAGAGCGTCCCGATTTTTTCCAGGGCTGTATCATCGGTCAGAAATATCAGGTGAGGTTTCCATGTCTCTGCGATTTCAGCGGCAAGGCGTATTCTATCCGGCCTGCCTCCGGACATGTTTTTCGCGTCAAGGTCAACTGTACGCAGCTCCAGGCCCGGATTGCCGATCCCTTCAATGAATCCGTCGATCTGTTCCCGTGTCCATGACCATTCTGCAGTATAGCTGTTGACGTTCAGGATCCGGAATGTTTCAGCTGCAGCGTTGGCTGAAAAAGAAACCTGCAGAAGAACGAGGAAAACAAATATTCCCCTGGAAAGCACAAAATCCCCTCCCTGGAAAACCCGGTTTTATTCTGGTATCTGCGGCAGAGATTGCGGCAAAATGCCAATATAAACTATTGTTTGAATCCTCATAATATCACATGTCCCTTTGAAAAAAACAGGGAAGAGCGTTCGGCTCTTCCCTCCAGTTTTTGCCGAAAAATGGAATACGGCATCTCAATTGTATGCCGTGCGTGCCCCGAAGCGTAGGATACGTGTGAAATGAGCTCCTGCTCCATGGGAGATCCCCATGTTTTCAGGGTGCCGCTTGGAACGGATCCGGAATAAACTTACAGCTTTGCGATCTCCTCGTCCGCGATCTCCTTGTAGGTCTTCAGGCCCGTAACCTGGGCGGCAAGCTCTGTGAGCGGGACGATATCGTTTCTCTCGATATGCTTCAGGGTAAATTTTCTGTTCAGGGCCATCAACTGGCGCAGCCCCGCGGAAATTCTGCGAAGGTAGGAGTATACGCCGATCGCCCCCGTTGATATGTCCTTTACATCATTCCCGTAGAACTCCTTCAGCTCCCGGACTCCCTCGAAAATTTCATCTCGGGTGGAGCCGAATCTCTGGAGATTCTTGGGGATGTTCCCCTCTTCTATCATTTTGCCTATCTGGCTGCCCGTCATGGCAGCAGCCATGGCACCCCGGCCGACGCCTACGAGCCCGATATAGGGCGCACCGAGGGCCAGTCCCTTGTAGATCTGGTCTTCCAGGGCGAAACCTCCCGCTATGACGACCTGGGGCAGGGAATAGTTTTTCTCGTCCATTTTCTTCAGCATGTCGTAAAGCAGGCTCTCCATGTAAACGGTGGGGATCCCCCATTCATTCATCATCTTGGCGGGGCTGCTGCCCGACCCACCCCCGCCTCCGTCGAAGGTGACCATGTCGACGCCGGCTTTTGACGCAGCCTTGAGAATCCTGAGGAGATCCCGGGGATCGAAGGGGCCGACTTTGAAGCATACCCGCTCCGCTCCGAGCTTTCTGAGTTCTGCAACTCTCCGGACCAGGAAATCCTCGTCCCAGAAGGGGAGCTTCCCCAGTCGCTCGAAGACCTGGCCGATTCCCTTTTCATGGTTTTCCGCCACCCGGGGGTCAGTGGGGTCGGGATAGACCATATACCCTCTTTTCTTGAACTTCAGGGCCTCCTCAAAATCCGTAATGCGATTCATTCCCTGGATACCCTTTGCGCCCTGGCCGAATTTCAGCTCCACGGATTTTACGCCGAGCCTGGTGATCCCGTGCTCGAGGACTTGATGCCTCTCGTCATCGTAATTGGCCTGGAGGATGATGTCTCCGTATCCTCTGTGGTATCTGCGGAAAGCAGACAGCATTGCCTCCATTAAAGGAGAGGACTGGACGAGCCCGTTTTCAACGACGAGGTCCCCGTCCTTGGTTATAACGTCTTCGCCGATAACAACGGCGACGCCTGCCAGGGCCGCTCCTGCGTAGTAGTCCTGCCAGTTGAGTTTTGCCATGGCGGGAAAGACGATGGGAGCGGTCAGGTTCACCTTGTTCTTCATTCCGAAGGCGGCATCGAGATTAGCCTTTGCCCAGGTCGCACTGTCGGCATTTTCATCCGTTCCGAAGGCGCCGAAGACACGGCCGTTGATGTTGAAGTGGGAAAAATCCAGTGGGTAATTCTTTTCCGAGGCGAACTGGTTGATATTCGTCTTGTAGGGGTAGATCGCCTCAGTTCCCCTCACTGCGGACAATCCGATCTCGCAGGGACCGATGCAGTCTGCGGCACAGACAGTGCACATTCCGGAGAAGGGGGAGATATTCTCCGGTGTTCTCATTCTGGTGTTCGTCATGGAACTTCCTGCAGGGGGGCTATACGTCACGATGAAAACCTCCTTCAAAAGTTTTACCTGACCAGGTACACTGTAGAACGAAAAAATTCCAGTTCACAGGCAGTCGGTGGATTTTTTATAAATCTTGTTCCGCTTATTTCTCCTTCTCACCTTTTTCGCGAAACGGAAGATACGGGATTTTCTGATTTCTTTCCCCAGTATATACCCGGCAGGATATTTTTCAATTCCGGTCAGATGTGCATTTAGGAAACCAGGCTTTCGTCGCGGATGCGCCGGATAGTCTCCCATTCCCATGGGAGGCGCCTCCAGTGAGATGAATCTCATTTTCGGGCCTTCAAGTGTCCGTTAATTGGAGAGAAGGTCACCTTGACGCTCCCCAATTCCCGAAACAGCAGATCCTCTCCCCTTCCGGAGAGGATGAAAAAAACCCCGCAGAAGAACTGAACGGCCTGTCATGGAAAAGATTCTCCAGAACAGGCCGCGTATATTTCCTGAACAAAAAAACGGGAGGGGCTGTTGTTTGAGGGGAAGGAACTCTTCCGGACAACTTTTCCAAACCTCAGTTTATTGTTATAATTATCATGCCGAAAAATTTTATTTCCGGAGGTGAGATCATGGTGCAGTTCTTTCTATGACAGGCTTTTTTGTGCACGGGATGCATTCCGGAGAATATTGTAGGAGGGGAAAGATATGAACGATTCGAACTGCACCGGGTCCGCCGGTCGTTTTTTTGCCTTCAGGCTCTCCCCGGGGGAGGACCTTATTGATGGAATCCGGGACGCAGTCAGGTCCGAAGGCATTCGTGCCGGTTTCGTGGCCGCCGCAGTGGGAAGTCTTTCAAGGGCCTCCCTCCGTTTTGCGGGCAAGCCGGAAGGGACGGTCCTCGATGATTGTTTCGAAATCGTCTCTCTCTCGGGAACAGCAGAAGAGGGAGGGGAGCATCTCCACGTTTCCCTGTCCGACCCTGAAGGCAACGTGGTCGGAGGGCATGTCCTCCAGGGGTGCCTTGTGCGCACCACCATGGAGATCATCCTCGGGGATCTCCCGAAGCTGCAGTTCTCCAGGGAGTACTGCCCGTCGTCAACGTACATGGAACTGGCGGTCCACCGCCGGATAACCAAAAAAGGAGAGAAAACGGAATGAAAAACAGGACACTGGTACTTATCGCGCTTTGCATCGCGCTGAACATTGGGCTCGGACAGGCGGCTTCAACCCTGAAGCTGCCCGTTTTCCTCGATTCCATCGGAACTGTCCTGGCGGCCCTTCTCATGGGCCCCTGGGTGGGAATGGGCACGGGACTCTTCACCAACCTGCTGTGGGGCGTCATTTCCGGCCCTGTAGCCGCTGCCTTCGCTCCTGTGGCCATGGTCATCGGCCTCGTGGCGGGATTCGCGGCCCGGAAGGGGCTGTTCCGCACTCTCGCGGGTGCCGTGATCGCCGGCGTGGTGATCACCCTTTTCGTGACCCTCGTGGCCACGCCCATCAGGACCTACCTGTTCGGAGGGGTGACGGGATCGGGGGCGGATTTCTTCGTGGCCTACCTGACCGCCGTGGGGCAGAAACTCCTCCAGTCCGTCGCCTTAACGGTGATTTGGACCAACCTGGTGGACAAGATCGTGGCCTGCCTCGTAGCCCAGGCCGTGGTACGGCAGCTTCCCGGGCGAATCCGGAGCCTTTTCCCCGGCGCGGGAAACGTGGCCTGAGCTGGCGTGAGGAAGATAGGCCCCTTCAGGTCTTTTCTCCTTTGGGCATTGTGGGTCGGGGGCTCCATGGGGCTCCCGGCCTTTCCCTTTATTGCTGCCATGGCGGGGCTCTCCTCCGGGGCGGTCCTTCTCTGGCCGAGGTCGAGGCACCGGGCGAAAGGAGTCATCTTCTTCATGCTCCCCCTGGCCCTCGGTTTCTGGCTGATCCACGGCGGTGTCCTGCAGCTTTTTCTTGGGGGACCGGTCGAGCCGTCCCGGGCCGTGTGGGCGTTTGGACTGTGGCTCCGCATTCTCTCAGTGATCTCTGCGAGCCAGCTATGGCTCGAATACGTACCTCCCCCGGTCCTGATCCGCTCCCTCTTCGCCGGCAGGCTTCCCGCCTCCTGGGCCTTTCTCCTCGCCAGCCCGCTGCTGCTGGCCGGGCAGATACGGCTCCGGGCTGTCCAGGTCCGGGAGGCCCAGCTCTCCCGGGGGGTCCCGGTCCACGGAACCTTCTTTGAACGGGCGTCCTCCCTGACTGCGCTGGTCTTTCCCCTGGTGCTCGGCCTGTTGAACGAACTGCCCGCAAGGAGCGCGGCTCTTGACATGAAGGGCTTCGGGCTCTTCCCCCGCAGGTCGTCCCTCACCGGGAAGGATGAAACGACGCTCCGCCACGCCTGCGAACCGGCTTCTCAGAAATTCCCTGGGAATACGGCCGCGTTGAGGGAGGCAGCTTTCTTCGCCCCCGGAGAATCGGCCCCCCTCCTGGAGATCCCGGAGTTTTCCGTTCCGCCGGGATACACCGCATTCCTTGAAGGAGGCAACGGGAGCGGAAAATCCACCCTGTCGTCCATGCTCTCGGGGGCCGTTCCGGAGCACAGGGGCGGCTCCATCGCCGGAGACGTGCGGGTGCTCGGGGAGGACGTGGCATCGAGGAGCTGTCTCGCATGGTCGCCGGACGTGCAGGCCGTGCAGCAGAATCCTGTCCTGTCCCTCTCCGGATGCACCTTCACGGTCCGGGAGGAAGTGGCCTTCGGTCCGGAGAACCTGGCGCTCCCTCAGGGTGAAATCCGGGCCCGGGTGGAACGGGCTCTCGACCTCGCTGGCATCGCCCACCTCGGGGACCGGAATCCGGCGTGCCTCTCGGGCGGGGAAGCCCAGAAGCTGGCCCTCGCCTCGGCCCTGGCCATGAATCCCCGGCTGCTGATTCTCGACGAGGCCTTTTCCCGGATACATCCCGCCGACCGGCACTCCCTCGCCTCCGTTCTTCGCCGGCAGGCCCTGGAAGCGGGTTCGGCCCTGGTGGTCCTCGAAAAGCCGGGGAACGCTTCTTCACCATGGTCCGCCCCGGCGGGGCATTTCCGGGACGGCCGCCTTCTCCGCGGCCCTTCCCCCGTTCAGGTGAGGCGTCCGGCGTCAGGTCCTTCTCTTTCTTGCGGAAAAAATGATGACCAACCGGTGCTGGTCATCGACGATCTCTCCTTTCGGTGGAAGGGGGAAACCTCTCCCCTTCTCCGGTCGGTGAACGCAGTACTCTGCCCCGGAGATCGTGCTGCCCTCACTGGCCCCAACGGTGCCGGAAAATCCACCCTTATGCGCCTGTGCGCGGGGCTGCTTGAACCCGAAAAGGGAGCGGTGATGCTGGGGGGCGTTCCCGTGGGCTCCATGGCTCCCGGTGAACGGGCCGCCCGGATAGGCTTTCTCTTCCAGGACGCCGAACGGCAGATCTTCCACTCCACGGTGGCCGGGGAAGTCCTCTTCTCCCTCAGGAAGTCGCCTCTCTCACAGGAGGAGCGCATGGAGCGCATGCGGCAGGCCCTCTCCGCCACGGGACTGTCGGGGAAGGAGGAAAAGCACCCTCTCGACCTGAACGCCGCCGAGCGGAGGATGGTGGCGGTGGCCTCCCTTTCCGTCCGGGAGGGGGATCTCATGCTGCTGGACGAACCCACCAGGGATTTCGATCCCGAATGGCAGACCAGGTTCGAGGAGTGGATGGTTTCCCGCAGGGAGACCATTGTGGCGGTCAGCCACGATCCGGAATTTACCGAACGGCTCTTTCCGGCGGTGTGGAGCCTGGACAGGGGACACCTCACGGCCTGATTTCCTCATGCTACACTGCTTTTTCCTGCATAGATTACTGATTTTGTAGGAATTCTCCTTTGTCCTCTGGCATTCTATACCCATCATGGTATATAATTTCCTTTGGGAAAGTTTATGTTATCGAACATCATTGCCGAGGAGGGACCACCAATGAGTAAATTTGTGTTTTCCGTACCCGATATGTCCTGCGGCCACTGCAAAATGAGAATCACTAAGGCTCTCGAGGAGGCAGGTTTTTCCGGTTTCGACGTTTCGCTGGAGTCAAAGACCGTCACCGTCGAGGCCGGCGACAGCGAGGCCGTTCGGGCTGCCATCGACGAAGCGGGCTATGACGCCGTCCTGAAGCAGTAGACGGACCGGTCAGACAGTTCAAGACGCCCCCTTTCTTCGCGGAAAGGGGCTTTTTTTCCGGAGGTTGCCATGAACGAAACGAAAGAGCAGCAGTTCAAGACGAGCCTCACCGTCACGGGTATGACCTGCGCCACGTGTTCCCGAATGGTGGAGCGTTCGCTGAAGAAAGTTGACGGAGTAGTGTTCGCGGCGGTGAACCTGGCCACAGAGACGGCCTTTGTTGTCTCTGAACGGGAAATTCCCCGGGAGGATCTGGAGGCGGCGGTGAAGAACGCCGGCTATGGAGTTTCGTACGAAAGGTCCGAAGATCTGGAGAAGACCAGGTACAGGAGAATAAAAAAGAACGTCGCCGTCTCGTGGCTGGTGACAGCGCCTCTCATGGCCCTCATGGTGCTCCACATGCTGGGCCGCCATGTTCCCTTCTACCACCCCCTGGAGTTTCTGGGCGGTGCTGTAGTGATCTTCTGGGCTGGAAGGGATTCTCTGAAGGGGGCATGGATCGCCCTCACCCATTTCCACGCCAACATGGATGTGCTTGTGGTGGCCGGATCGGCCGCGGCATGGGCCACGAGCGGCCTTGCATATTTCGGTCTTCCCGTGGCCTCCTTCGGGGCCGTGGGAGCCATGATCATGGCTCTCCACCTTACGGGAAGGTATATAGAATCCCACCTTAGGGACAAGGCATCAAAGGAGATACGGGCCCTTCTTTCCGTGCAGGCAAGGGAGGCCAGGGTGCTCGAAGCGGACGGGGGGGAGATCATGGTCCCCATCGAAGCGGTAAAGGAGGACATGGTGATCCTCGTGAAGCCCGGGGAGCGTATTCCCGCCGACGGTGCCGTGACGGAGGGGGCCACGTCGGTGGACGAGTCCATGATCACGGGAGAATCTCTTCCCGTGGCCAAGGGCAGCGGGGACGAAGTGACCGGAGGGGCCCTCAATCTTACCGGAGTTGTGCGCATACGGACGATCCGGGTTGGGGAAGACAGCTTTCTCTCTCAAATGGTGTCCCTCATCCAGGAAGCCCAGGGGGCCAAGGTTCCCATACAGGCTTTTGCCGACCGGGTCACCAACTACTTCGTTCCGGGTGTGGCGGCCCTCGCCCTGGCAGGTGCTTTTTTCTGGTACCGCGGGGCGGAACGGTTCGGGTCATTTCTCGATGCGGCGGGAGAGTGGATCCCATGGGTCACCTCAGTCCGGGACCCTCTGTCACTTTCCATTTTCGCATTCATCACCACCATAGTGATAGCCTGCCCCTGCGCTCTTGGACTTGCAACTCCCATGGCCCTCATCACAGGCACGGGAGCGGCGTCCCGTAAGGGGCTCATCATTCGTAACGCCGAAGCCATCCAGACGGCCCGAGACGTATCAGTGGTGGTGCTCGACAAGACCGGGACCATTACAGAGGGAAAGCCGACAGTTGCCGCAACGGACCTGTCTGCTGAAGACCTGGCGGCTGCAGCGTCCCTCGAGTCGTTCTCCAACCATCCCCTGGCGAAGGCCATCTCATCGGCATCTGAGGAGCGGCGGAATGTCTCCGGAGTGGAGGAAATCACCGGAGAAGGTGTCAGGGGCCTTGTGGACAGCGTCGAGTATTTTGTTGGAAGGCCGGAGGACTCGGCGAAGTACGACGCCCATCTGGCTCAGGGCAGGACGGTGGTGGAAGTACGGGCACGCGGAATCCTCGCCGGTTTTATCGCCGTGGAAGACCCGCTCAGGGAGGACGCAGTAGAGGGTGTCAAGCGCCTTTCCGAAATGGGGATCACCTGCGTCATGGCCACGGGTGATAACGAGAAGACTGCCCGTGCCGTGGCTGCCCGGGCCGGAATTTCAGAGATATACGCCGGAGTCCGACCCGAGGGAAAGCTTGACCTGGTCCGCCGGCTGCAGTCACGGGGAGGCAAGGTCCTCATGACCGGAGACGGAATGAACGATGCCGCAGCCCTGAAGGGAGCGGATATCGGGGTGGCCATAGGGTCAGGGACGGATCTTGCCATTGACAGCGCGGACATCGTGATCGTGAAGGGAGGCATATCGCGCCTCGCTGACGCCGTCTCAATTTCGCGCAAGACCTACTCGGTGATCCGCCAGAACCTCTTCTGGGCTTTCGCATACAACGTGGTAACCATACCCCTCGCAATGGCTGCGCTGCTCCACCCCGTGATCGCGGAAGGGGCCATGGCCTTCAGCTCCATTTCGGTGATCCTGAACTCCATGCGGGTGAAGTAAACCGGGAAATGAAAAAGTAAAGCCCGGAGGTCCTCTGAAGAGGATTTTCCGGGCTTCTTTATTTGCGGTCCTGGTTTACTTCATGACCGACATAGGAACGTGGTCCATGTCGGTGAACTCCTGGTTTTCCCCCACCATGCTCCAGATGAAGCTGTAGCTGGATGTACCGGCTGCACTGTGGATGGACCAGCTAGGGTTGATGACCGCCTCCTCGTTTCTGACAACGATATGACGGGTTTCCTCGGGTTGGCCGAAGATATGGAACGTAACCCCGTCCTGGGGGATGTCAAAGTAAAAATACACCTCCATCCGCCTTTCATGGGTGTGGCAGGGCATTGTGTTCCAGACACTGCCGTTTTCCAGCTGCGTGAGTCCCATCATGAGCTGGCACGTGCTGCAGACTTCGGGGTGGACGTACTGGTTGATGGTGCGGACGTTGGCCTTTTCCGGTTCACCCATTTTGACCTTTTTCGCCTTCTCAATGTCGATGTAGCAGTTCGGGTGAGACGTATGGGCCGGGGCGCTGCTGAAGTAGAAGTGTGCGTGGTCGTCGTTGTTTTCGCTTTCGAAGACGATGTTTTTGTTACCTGCGCCGAGGTAGAGCCCATCCATTTTTTTGAGGACAAAGCGCTCCCCGTCTGCGATCACCGTGCCGGTAGCCCCAACATTGATAATCCCCATCTCCCGTCTCTGGAGAAAAAACTCTGTTCCTATTTCCCTTCCGCACTCCAGCGGCAGGGGGATGGTAGGGCAGGCGCCGCCGGTGATAATGCGGTCGATGTGACTGTAAGTCATCCTGATTTCTCCGGGAACGAAAAGACGGGTAATGAGGAAGTCATTCCGCAGCCGGCCGGTATCATAGCTCCTGAAATCGAAAGGGTTCACACCGTGCCTGATGTCCAGTTTCACAAGAAATCCCTCCCTGGAATTGTCAGAGACCTCAGGGGTCTCCTTTTATGCTGCGGCAGAGCCTGCAGGAAAGAAATGCATGCCGTGCCGAAGGCCTGTTCTTCCCGGGCTTCCTGCCGGTTTTGTGCTCCGCAGGCAGCCAAATCGGGCGTTTCCCTCATACCAACGGAATCATTTCGATCTGCGGGGAAGAATGTATATCGAAAAAAATCGGAGAGATTTTATCTCTCTCATACCCGCGGAACATATTTATATTCCGTCAGATGAACTTATGTTTCATATAAATGAATTATAAGCTTGTTTTCAATTTTTAGCAAATAAAATACCAGTGATATTTTTGGGAATAGCGCAACTGGATGGCATGCGGTTTTCCGCCATTCCGTAAAAGTGATGGGAGGAAGCTTTCGTTGACCGGAAGAAGGAGCGGGCAGAGATTCAAAAGGGTGATAATTGCAAAGAGATATTATTCGGTGTGGGATTTTCAGTCAGTAGAAGACAAAAAACCCGGAATCCCTGCAGGGATCCCGGGTTTTTTTCTGTCTTCGATCAGCAGCTAACAGCTGCCGGAGCAGCCGGCTCACCCGCCGCCGCAGCTTCCGCTCCGGAGGCGTTCGATGGCCGGAAGAAAGACGTCGAGAATGGGCTGCAGGTGTTCCGTTCCCGCTTCGCCTTCCTCGAGACCGAGGTGCTCCATCAGTCCTTCAGGGGTATCCACACCGTCAGCTGCGGCCTGGACAACTTCTCTCAGGGTGATGTTCTTGCTCTCCACCACCATGGTGTCTGCAGGTAATCTTCCCCAATCCATGCGTTTTTCCTCCTTCCTCTTTTGGATTAGCCCTTTTTCCGAAAAAGGACACTCCGGAAGAAAAAGCCGGAGGTATTATACCCTATTTCGGTATTTCCGCCATCGGTTCTTTTTCTTCCCCGGAATTCTCTTTTCCCTCTGTAGAGTCGAGGTTAGGCGTTGCATTTGCTGCCGGCGGTATTTCCAGAAAAAGAAGATCCTTTGAGCGGAAAAAAAGCGACAGCTCTGAAATGATGTGTTCTTTGGAGTCCTGCCCGTGCTTTCTGAAGGCACATTCCCATACGACGGCCACGCGCCATCCCATTTCGTTCAGCAGGAGGAAGTTCTTCCGATCCCGCTCCCTGTTTTTCTCCAGTTTGCTTTTCCACCATTCCCGCCGTGTTTCCGGAAGGGTTCCCCTTTTACAGTCATGAAGATGCCAAAAGCAGCCATGAACAAAAATGGCTGTCCGGAATTTCGGCAGAACGATGTCGGGGGTTCCCGGAAGTTTTTTCCCGTGCAGGCGGAACCGGAATCCTTTACTGAAGAGGAGCTTTCTGAGCAAAACTTCCGGCTTCGTGTCCTTGGAGCGGACACGGCTCATATTCCGTCTTCGGTCCTCTTCCGAAAGGGTGTCCACGGCAGTTCAGACTGCCAGGTCCAGGGGCAGGTCGCTGATGTCTTTCAGCCTGTTCCCTTCGATCATGGTGCGGATGAGCTCCGAAGAATCTTCCGAGCCGATGCGCTCTATCGCTTCTTTCAGTTCCCTGAGCGCAAAATGATAGACGCAGTCCATGTCCCCGGTCCCAAGGGCGATGGAGGCGATGCGGCTCGGCATGGGTTCTGCCGTAACCGCCACAATATGGGGAAGATGTCCCTTCCTGTTACGGATGAGGTTCAAAGCTTCCGTCCTCGAATTCTGGCTCCGGTCGCTCCTGAGGGTCCATTTGCACGAAACGCTGGCGTGAAGAATGGAGCCTCCGCCGTTGACCTTCCTGAGAACCGTTCTGCCTGCGGATTCGCCGTCCACGATAGGAGCTTCCCGGTTGATCTCGTCATCCTCCTCCGGTTCCCGGAATACAACGATGTCGGGCTTGATGATGTAGTTCCCCCCCAGAGCGGTTGCAAGCTCCGGATGCAGCGCCGCCAGGTGTTCCAGCTCAAGAGGGTGTTTATACTGCTCAAATCCCGCTATGGAAAGGCTCCTGGAAAAAACCCATTTTCCCGGGCGGAGATGGGTTATTTTCGCAAAACAGTCCCTGAGAAACGAAAGGCATAAATCCTCGAAAACCAGCCCGGCCGTTTGAGCCGTCAGGGGGCCGGTTCCGGCCTTTCCCTTCAGAAGAAGGAGCATTTCCCTGGCTATGGACGAACTGAGAACGCTTGAGCTGTCAGCAAAATTGGGAACGCCCCTTTCATTTACCCGGATGAGTCCGGCCAACATATGAAGATGGAGTTGTTTCCTCGCCTGTGTGATAAAGCCTTCCATCATGAAGCCCTCCGTTTTTTTCGAAAGATTTCTGAAGAGCGGTCCTGACCTGCATCGCTACGGCGGAAGCCAGGCGGGGAGGAACGGCGTCACCGATCTGCCGGGTGATTTCCGTCTTGCTTCCCCGGAAAATGAAATCATCGGGGAATCCCATGAGGCGGGGCGCTTCCCTGTGGGTTATGGGACGATGGTCTTCGGGATGGAGGTAGCGCCCTTTTTCGGGTTTGAAAAATTCAGTCCGGATAGTGACCGAAGGTCTGTCCCACCACAGGCGGCCGAAAAGGTCCGTGCCTCCGGACGTTTTCTTCCTCCAGCATTCAGGAAGAAGGTGGGGTGCGTTGTTTTGAAGGTCGAACCTGTTTCCGCCCGGAGGGACGGCCCTGTACCGCTCGAGGCTCATGGCGGTGGGGTTTCTTCCGAAATGCAGATCGAGAGGAGGCGGCTCATCCCGGATTTCTGTTCCGACGGGCTCGGGGAGGTCCCCTATTGCCTCACGGACTGTCCGCCATCTGCCCGAGTGAGTCGGATCCGGCAAAGGAATCCCGAAGGGAAAGAGGTCCGCTTTCGCACCTATGGAGACCGTTCTCTTCCTGACTTGCGGGGCCCCGTAATCAGCGGCGTTCAGCACGGCCGCATGGAGAAGGAAGCCGTTTTGTTCAGCCCGGCTGTTTATTTCCGCCATCTCCGGAGATCGAAGCAGTTCAGCCACATTTTCCATGACGAAGACCGACGCGCCGCTCCGGAATACAACCTCGAGAAAGGGCTCCCACAACGCTCTTCTCGGGTCTCCGCTGCGGTCTTTGTTCAGAAGGCTGAAGCCCTGGCAGGGAGGGCCTCCTATCACCACGTCGGCCGCCGGGAGAGGTGAACCTGAAAGAAGAAACTGTTCAATATCCATGACCACATGGGTTCCGCCGAAATTGGCGGAGTGGGTCAGCATGGCCGCATGATCAAAATCAAGAGAGAAAACGCAAGAGAAATCTCCGCAGAAACGGGAATCGGTAAACCCGAGGGTCATTCCTCCTGCCCCCGCGAAAAGGTCAATAAGCCGGAAAATGGGCTTCCCCTCCTTTTCATGAGTTTTTCTCTTTCTATTTTAAACGTTCCCGTTTTTTTTGCACGCCCTTTTCTTTTTTTTCTTCACAAATTTCCTGGAGTAGTGAAAAATTGGATGCCAACATCCGAAGTCGGCCCCAGCAAGTCTTACTACAGCAAAAAACTCAAAACCCAAAAGCAGATGGTAGAGAACGGTGAATACTTTTACTCATTGTGGTTGGGCAGATTCGGAACCTAAAAACTTCTTTTGATATTTTCCTCAAAGATTATTTGGATCAGAAGATGATTCCCCACCAAGTATTTTCAGCAAATAATTAATTAAAACCATCAATCTCTGTTTTTCACCAGTATGGTTTTCGAGATTATAAAATTTTGGTTTCTTGTGATTTTCGCTTAGGATAGAATCTGTGTTGAACACTGGATCCTATTTTAAAAAACACCTGCAGGCTTTTCAGCGTTTTGCAGCCTTCCCGAGGACGGAACGTATGGCATCCGCCGACCGGGTGATATCGTCGTCGGAGGTTGCCCAGTTCGACACCGAGATGCGCATGGCGGCCATTCCCTTCCATACGCTTCCCCCGGCCCAGCAGGTGCCTTCTTCCTGGACTGCCGCCGTGACCATGCGTGTGAAGGCATCACTGTCGGATCCGGGGCAGGAAAACCGTACGAGGACCTGGTTGAGCACAACATCGTTGAGAATTGTGACCATGGGGTCATCTGACAGGAGCGAAGCCATGAGACGGGCCTGCCGGCAGTTCTGCTCCACCATCTCCAGCACCCCTTTCCTTCCCAGGCTTTTCAGCCCGCAGTACAGCGGAAAGGCCCGTGCCCTCCTTGAGGATTCAGGGACCCACTGGGAGGGATCGCGCACCTCTCCCTCTCCCGCGATGTAGTAGGGGGCGTTGAGGGCCATGGAAGCCCTGTGGGCGGCCCCGTTTCTCACTATGGCGATCCCCGAGTCGTAGGGGACGTTCAGCCACTTGTGGGCGTCGGTGGCCCAGGAATCAGCGAGCTCTATGCCGCGTGTATGGTGATCGAGGGACGGCAGTACCCTCCCCC
>JAAYJB010000090.1 GCA_012523155.1 Synergistaceae bacterium
CAGACGGCCACGGGGAGAATGGCAGTGACCCCGTGGTTTCCGCTCCCGGCGCTGCTCATGACCGGCATGGGGGTTCCGGCCATCCGTGCGTCCGCAGCAGAAGCGGCATACGCCTTGATCTTCATGCTGAGATCTTCAGAATCAAAACAGGGACCGCTGTGTTCCTTAATTGTTTTTCCCACATCGAGCCCGGTGGTATGTGCAGGGTCAAGTCCGTACTCTGCTATGGCCATGTTCATATCCACTCCGGCCATAACGTATTCAACATCCTCTGTATCCATAGTGTCCACAAGGGAAACCAGGTCACGGAATTTCATTCCGGCAACTTGATCGGTGATGCTTGCCCCTGTCGCTGCAGATCCGGCAGAAGATGTCTCAGCAGAAAAAACGGTTTTTCCGTTGAGGGTGACCTCTGTGATCCCGGTATGGGATTTTTCAATAATGCAGCAGGCTTCATCCTTCCCCGATCTGACGGATGCCTTTACATACACACCGTGTTTCTCAAGATCGGGAACAACCTGGACTGCGTTTTTTTCAAGCAGATCCATGGCAGCGGCAATATTATCCCTGCTGCAGTCCTTCAGGACCTCAAGCCCGTATTCGGATTTTCCGCAGAAAGCAGAAAGTGAAGCAGCCACGTTATTTCCGCGAAGGCCGTCCGTACCCGGAATGCCAACATCCACGCCGTTTTTGTATATGCTGTCGCTCACGACCGCACAAACGGCATCGACTTTTCCTTTCAGCTCCTCCCGTGCCCGGGCGACAGCAAGCGCCACCGCTCCGGGCTCGGTACATCCGAGCGCCGGTTTGACTTCTGCACGCAAAAACTCCCTTATTGTGAACACGTTCTTCCCTCCTGTGAGTGGATATGATGAGTTCTTTTTTATAGTAACTTCCCGGGTTCATCCGGTCAATTGAAATAACTAATTTTTTTAATGCCCGGAACTGGATAATATGAGGATGAAGGCAATTCTTCCTTGATTGATTGCTTCACTATAGGATAAAATATGACGGTTCAGCGTAAAGAGCATTCTTTTTAAAAAAAACGCTAATGCTGACAGAACATTTGAAGAGGAGAGAGCCTTTTGAGCCAATTGCCCGTATTGAAGCTAGGAAAACACCAGCCCCTGTATCCATTGATACAGGGAGGAATGGGGGTCGCTATTTCGGGACCGAACCTTGCAGGGCATGTCGCCCGGAGCGGCGGCGTGGGAACGATCGCCAGTGTCGGCCTTGCGTGTAATTCACCCCATTACAATGGCCGAAACTACTTTGAGGCCAATCAGCTGGCCGTAAAAGAGGGGATAGAGGAAGCAAGAAAAATTGCCGGGCCGGAAGGGGTCATTGCGGTGAACTGCATGGTAGCGCTTACCGATTATGACCGCCACGTGAAATCCGCCTGCGAAGGCGGTGTGGACGTGATCATCTCAGGGGCCGGGCTGCCGCTTCGGCTTCCGGAGTACGCGAAAGAATTTTCGGAAGTGGCCCTTGTCCCAATTGTCAGTTCGGTTAAAGCTGCAAGTCTCATCACCCGCAGATGGGAGAAGACCTACGGGCGTGTGCCTGACGGATTCGTCGTCGAAACACCGAAGTACGCCGGCGGACATCTCGGCGTGACGAAGATGGACCAGGTGGATGATGACGAGTTCTCTCTCGAGAAAGTCGTCCCCCCCCTTGTAGAGTTTGTGTCGAAGGAGATGGGAAGCGACATCCCGGTTATTGCCGCAGGAGGCATATGGGACAGAAAAGATATTGATTGGGCTTTCAGCCTGGGTGCCAAGGGTGTCCAGATGGGAACCCGTTTTGCCGCGACCTATGAAGGAGACGCCTCCGACAGGTTCAAGCAGGCCTTTATCGACGCAAAAGAAGAGGATGTGGTCATTATCCAAAGTCCTGCAGGCCTTCCCGGAAGGGCCCTGCGGTCGCCCTTCATCGATCAGTACATCAAGGGGAACGTGGAAAGCAAGCCCTGCATTGCCAACTGCCTGACTCACTGCAGGTATAAGACGGAGCGGGAGACCTTCTGCATCGCCCAGGCACTTATCGACGCCTACAGGGGAAACTGGGAGGAAGGCCTTTTCTTCTGCGGCTCAAATGTCACCCGGGTAAAAGGACTTGAACATGTCGATGACATCATAAAGGAACTTTTTCCAAACTGACATCTCCACCCGTTAAATGAGGTGCAATTATAGGCGGGAGGAATCCTCCCGCCTTCTTCGTTATTTTCGAGGAGGTAAATGAATGAGAAGAAATGCGATCAGATCTCTACTTCACCGGGCTGCAGTAATAGCGGCAGTCCTTCTGTTCACCCTGTCACTGATCCCTTTTGAAGTGTCAGCTTCCGATCCTGCGCAGCAGCCTGCCGCACAGGAAACAGCAAGTCAGGGAACAGCACCTGCATCTCCCGACGTGGTACCTGAGGCTGCGAAGGAATGGCAGCCTCCTGCAACTGCTGAAAAGGTCCAGATGCGGATCGATGAACTGCAGAAGGAGATGGACCTTCTCCAGAAGCAGCGGGAAGACCTCCAGAAAGAGGAAGGCATTGAGTCGGAGATGCACCGGAAGCTGGTTGTCGCCCTCGGCGGCGTTCAGAATGCGTATGCCCGGTATGCCACAGCCATCGACAACCTTTCAAGGGCGAAAAACGAGGCAGCAGAGGCCGCAAAAACTGAAGGCGCTTCCGTGATCAAGGATCCTCCTCCCTATAATCTCTCCTTCTATGACGGTGTCCGCAACCAGCTCGAGGGTGTCGACCAGAGGCTGAAGTCGGTCGTTTCCTCCGTAACCCTTGCGGAAGGCGCTCTGAAGGCTATTCCTGAACAAATTGAGAATGCGGAGAAAAAAGTACAGACTATAAAGTCTGAGCTTGAATCGCCGGAATGGGTGGGGAACAAGGAAAAGGAAATGGAACTCAAGGAGGCTGAGGCGGAGCTTGAAGCTTTCCGTCTTTCCCTGGCAGCCAACAAAATGAACATGGACGCCAATGTGCTGCGACGGAAATACCTTGAGGCCCAGAAGGCCACACTCACAAAGGACGTCGATCTGGTCGGGAAAAACCTGAAATACGACGAGGAAGACCTGAACCAGAGAGTCGACAGCATCGGGAAAGAAATAACAGTTGTCAGGGAATCCATCGCAAAGCTTCAGGCAGAGAGAGAAAGGTCCCGGACGAATCTCGTAAGGAGCCAGGGACAGCTGAACGCTGCCAAGGACGACAAGCAGAAGGTCCAGGCAGCTGCACTGGTGGCCGAGCGGGATGCGGATCTGAAGAGAGCCCAGGCTGCCATAGATGAGCGGGAACAAAAGATCGTACAGCTGGAGGAAGGAAGGCGTATCTGGCAGACCCGCTACAGGTTGGTGAACAAGGACATCAAGAGCGATGAGCTCTGGGATACCAGGAGCCAGGTGAACTCGAGACTGAAGGACCTGGAGAACACCTTCCAGGTTCACCAGAGGAGCCTTGCCTCACTGCAGGCCGAGCTTCTGGCAGCCCAGAAGGACTTGGCCGAGAATGAGAATGACAAGACGATCGCTCCCAGGATCCAGAGGCGGATAGGCTCGATCGAAAAAACGATCCAGCTCATGAATGCCACCGTTGCGCACGCATTCAACCTTTACAACGGGTACTCCCGCCTTTCGGAGGAGATCGATTCACGGATCGATACAGTGCGGATAGCCGCCCAGGTGACCCGCTTCAGCAAGGAGCGCATTCTGTCGTTCTGGAACATGTCCCTCTGGTCGGGTGAAGGATTCAACGTTACCGTCTCAAAGCTGGTCATCTCGGTCTTTCTTTTCTTTGCGGCGTTTTTTATGAGCGGCTGGCTGACGCGGCTCGTGGGAAAGACGATCCTGAGGCGCTTCCGCATGGACCCGACCGCCCAGATCGCTACTCAGAAGATACTCTTTTATATCTTCATGGTGTCCTTCATCCTCTCTGCTCTTGAAGTGGCAGGCATACCGCTGACAGCATTCGCATTCCTTGGCGGTGCCCTGGCCATCGGCATAGGTTTCGGCGCCCAGAACTTTTTCAATAACCTTATCAGTGGCTTCATCCTCATGTTCACGAAGCCGATCCGCATGAACGACACTATTGAGATAGACGGGCTCTTTGCCTCTGTCGAGGAGATCGGATCTCGTTCGACCCATGTGAAAACTTTCGACAATGTCGATGTACTTGTTCCGAACAGCTACTTCCTGAATAACAACATAATCAACTGGACCCATACGGACCAGAAGATCCGTCAGAAACTCAACATCAGAGTTGCCTACGGTTCGGATGTCAGGAAAGTGGAAGAGCTTCTTTCCAAGGCAGCTTCCGATCATTCCAGGATCCTGAAGAATCCCGATCCGTTTGTCATATTCAGGGATTTCGGCACCAGTTCCCTGGACTTCACTCTTTTCTACTGGATAGACATGACGAAGGCCTCAACGCTGAAGGTGGGAAGCGATTTGAGGTTCCGCATCGTTTCTCTCTTCGAGGAAAACGGAATTGTCATTGCTTTCCCGCAGCTTGATGTTCACCTTGATTCCGGGAGTCCCCTACAGCTTGCAATGACGCGGGGTCGAAGAACTGCAAGCGTGGAGCCAGACAGGGAACAGGTGTCGGAGGAATAGACTATGACGCTCTCCCTTTCCGGTGATGACCTGTACAGACTCCTTCTGGATCTTGTGGCGATCCCGAGCGTGTCGTTCTCGGAAAAGGAGAATGAGGCAGCTGATTTCATATATACCCGGCTGTCGGAGCTCGAGTACTTTCGCCGCAATCCGTCGTTCCTGAGGAAACTTCCTGCGGCGAAAGGAGACCCGCTGCAAAGAAATGCAGTTGCTGCCCTTGTAAAGGCTCCTTCGGGAAGGAAAAAAACGGTCATTCTTACGGGGCATTTCGACGTAGTTGATGCGGAGGCATACGGCCCTCTGAAATCGCTTGCTTTTTCACCTGAAGTATTGACGAAGCGGATCGGGGAGCTTGAGATTTCGAAGGATGCACAGTCTGACCTGGCGAGCGGAGAGTACCTGTTCGGGCGGGGCGTTTCTGATATGAAGTCCGGGATCGCACTGGAGATGGGGCTTCTTGCGGAAATATCACGGGCAGAAGATTTTCCCGCGAACATTCTTTTCCTGGCGGTTCCCGACGAAGAAAACACCTCGGCGGGAATGAGGGGGGCCGTTCCCTGGCTCGTGAGGCTCAGGGAAGAGTGGGGGCTGGAGTATGCCGCGGCCCTCAACGGAGAGCCGTCTGTTGGGGGACGTGACGTATCCGCTGGAGCGGTCTACCTGGGTACCATAGGGAAAATAATGCCCTTTTTCCTCTGCGTAGGGAAGGAAGCACATGTTGGTGATTATTTCGACGGAGTCAGTGCTTCTCTTATAACGGCAAACCTTGCCCTTACCCTTGAAGGTGCGGCGTCGACGTCTGAAACAAGGGACGGCAGAAGTTTTCCGCCCCTTGCCTGTCTCAGGTTCAGAGACCTGGTCAGGAATTATTCCGTTACGCTTCCGGAACGCGCGGTGGCATATTATAACCTGCTCACGGTGGAAAAGACTCCCGCCCGAGTTCTTGATGAAATGAAGTCGGCTGCTGCGGAAGCCCTCAGGAAAACGCTGGAAAGACTGGAAGAACAGAATGAACTTATACGTGCCGGGGGAGGAACGTTCCCCTCCATGAAATCCTTTGCTCCAAGAGTGATAGATTTCAGCGAGTTATTTTCGAAAGCCAATGCGAAATGCAAAGATCTTGCCGTGGAGCTCGAAGCGTTTGCAGGATCCCTGCCCTCTTCCCTGGATGAAAGGGACCGGTGTGTTGAAACCGCATCGTTCCTTCTGGATCTTTCGGGCGAAAAGGGACCCTTGGTTGTCGTGGGGTTTCTTCCGCCTTTCTATCCGCCGAGGGTGAATCAGAGAAAGACAGCCGGCGAACGGGCTCTTCTCCGGTCGATCGACCGGCTGAAACAGGACGGCAGAGAGCTCGGTCTTGACATTACATCCGTGGAAGTTTTCCAGGGTATCATGGACCTCAGTTATTTCGGTTTCCAGGGGGATCCCCGTGATCTTGACGTCCTGGCCCGCAACATGCCGCTCTGGGGAAAAGAGTACCATTTCCCTCTTGAGGATTTGAAAAAGCTCGATGTGCCGGTGACCAATTTCGGCCCAATCGGCAAGGATGACCATAAAAATACGGAACGCCTGCATCTGCCGTATTTCCTTGATACCCTTCCTTTCCTCTTCAGGAAGTTTGTTGGGTATCTGGCAGGAGGTCATGAAGAATAACGGCAGGAAGATCCCCGGAAAAAATTCCGGGGATCTTTTTGTGCGCCCGGCATGGTTCATGTCTATACGGTGCAAGTCCGGAACACCGAAGGCGCAGTAGGTGTTAGCTTAAGGCAAGGGCGCCTGCCGCAAGGCAGGGTCTGAAGGAAGCCGGCGGCAAA
>JAAYJB010000091.1 GCA_012523155.1 Synergistaceae bacterium
CGAGAAAACTTGTGGGGATATACCCGCCTATGCAAATTCCATACATGGTGCCACCTGCTTTCTTCGGCACGAGTGGTTTTCATCCGTAGGGAATGTTTTCCCCGATGAAAAAACTATCGTATATAATAAGCGAAGCAAAAAGAAGTTTTTCCTGGTGACTGGAAAATAGTACACTCTGAGGGGAAAGAAAGGAAGACGTTTATGAGAAGCCTGTTCGGAAGGGTATTCGGCTGGAGGGCCGGAATACCCGCCGCAGAAAATCCGGTACAGAAAACGGAACACTCTGGAGAAAAGACTGGAAATGAGGCTTTCAGGGGCCCATCCACCTTTTTTCTTCTCCTGTTATGTGGTGTTGTCTTCTTTCTTCTTTTCAGACCGGCAGGAAGCATGTCTTCCTTCCATGCCCTTGAAATAGCCAGGGGTTCGAGGGACCTGTCGCCGCACATGTCAAACGAAGAGTTCATCCGTTCCTACGAGGATGCTTCCAATGCGGCTGAAACTGTGGGCTGGCTTGTGTCCTCCGCAGGCTCGGGCGATTTCCTCGTCTCGTATGTGTACCTGGACAGGGATGGGGTTCTCAAAGGCTGGTTTTTCGAAGTGCTTGCAAAAGAACAGATTGCCAGGAGGATCACCCGGTCAATGGGAGAATATTATGCAGGTCTCATAGACGAGCGTTTCCAGAACAGCCTGAAGGTGACCGCAGAAAGAGAACTGGTCACCCGGCGGGTCATAAACGCACCTTTCGCCTCAGGATCCCGTACGGTCCTTGAAGAGGTTGCATCAGAACTGGAGCGGACCGGTGTCAGAAAAGAGCACGGATGGACTGCGCGCCGGATAGCAAGAGAGAAATGGCTTGTAGGTTTTGTTTATGAGCCTGAAGATTCTGCCGGAAAAAGGGAGCTTCTGTTCGGTTACAACTCAGACAGCGGTGCTGTTTACCCCGGTTCCGGAGAATGGCACGCCGCCTCTTTGGTGAGTCAGTCAGAAAATCCTCCGGGTCAAGAGAAAACATCGTTCTTCCCGGTCTCGGTGGTGGAAGAGTCCTCTGGAAAAAAGATTCTTTCGTTGTTCATACAGCGATGCTCCTATTAGAAATTCCTTTTCAGTTTTCGTCTTCTGACGGCTGAAAAAAGGATGTGCTGAAACTTTTTTCCCCTGGGTGTTTTTCGTAACTGTCTGCAGGAGAAAAATAAGGAAATAAAGGTTTCCTGAAGATCAATGGAGGTTTGCATGACCCTGATTTTGAGATTGCTGCTGAAGGCAGCACCCCTGATTTTTTTCTTTCTTGCCGCAAGAGCCCTGAAGGAGATGCTCCGGGCTTCACAATACGGCAGGGGAGCGGGCAGTGAGGGCGCTCCGCCTTACGGGAAGGATTTCCCGGGGGCGGGAGGCAGTTCAGGAAGAAGGGGAAAAGACCCGTACGAGGTCCTGGGATGCGCACCTTCTTCCAGCAATGAGGAAATTAAGAGCAAATACAGGGAACTTCTGGGAAAGTACCACCCTGACAGGTTTATCGGACAGAAACTTGATGAGGAGTTTATTCAGCTGGCTTCAAGAAAGTTCCAGGAAATCCAGGAGGCCTACGAAAAGATCCGCCGGGTAAGGAAATTCTGATTCCTGAACGGAATGTTTTTTCATAATGATCTTTCGTGTTCCCCTGTCCCTGTTACGTTCGGTTCAGTTGAGCGGTATCCTGCGTGATACAATAACCGTATCCCGGCATAGCCGGGCAAAATATTGACCCTGCCGGAGGGAAAAGGAGAGTCGCCATGTCAACCCTGGAACTCTATAAAGATCCTGAAAGCTTCTCTTCAATAAAGTCTCAGGCGCGGACCACCATAGAAACAGCCTTCTACGGCAACAACGTGGTTCCCGTGTCGAATCTTCGAGAGGCGTACGAGCTCGCCCGGACAAGTCCGGGAACTGTAGAACTCACAGGAATGCCTGTTTACCGGCCCGAGGGGCAGGGATTGCCTGCCAGAAGCAATGTGCTGCTCATGAATGACGGAGCGGTGGTGGGGCGCTGTGCGGCTGCAAGAAGGATAGTCGGGGAGCCGGGGGTTTCCATGACCGAGCTTGCTCCGGTCATTCGGGAGGCAGTGTACGGTACCAGGTACAGAACCTTCTATTCGGCGGAAGCATATATTGGTCTCGAGAAAGACTTCATGGTGAAAGCCCACCTTCTTGCGCCGAAAAACCATGAAAACCTCATTTACAACTGGCTCCTGAACTTCCAGTATCTCAATAAAACCTACATTGACATGTACCGTGATTCCCGCACTCTTCCCGACGGGGATATATTCATGTTTGCCGATCCTGACTGGACGTCCCAGGAATTCCCGCTGGGGCTTGCTTTCT
This sequence comes from Synergistaceae bacterium, assembly GCA_012523155.1. Classification (GTDB taxonomy): domain Bacteria; phylum Synergistota; class Synergistia; order Synergistales; family Aminobacteriaceae; genus Aminivibrio. The sequence goes on from JAAYJB010000091.1 coordinate 2,359, forward strand.
TCGATCCGCTCCACAACTGCGCGGCAGTTCTTGGAATGCGCTATTTCGGAGAGCTGAAAAAAGGAACGCTCACCCTTGCCTGGGGAACAGCTGTACGAAATGGATTCGCCTCCTGTCACGGTGGGCTGAAACGGTACAATCTGAAAAACGGGAAATCATTTGTTTCTGCCGTATTCGGGCTTTCAGGCTCCGGAAAGTCGACGCTTACCCACGCGCGCCACGGGGGAAAATACGATATCACAGTTCTTCATGACGATGCGTTCATAATCAATGTGAAGCAAAAATACGCCATAGCACTGGAACCCTCCTATTTCGACAAGGTCCAGGATTACCCCATGGGATGCGAGGACAACAAGTTCATCATCTCCCTTCAGAACTGCGGTGTCACCCGCGGTGAGGACGGCCTGCTCTATCCTGTGACGGAAGACCTCAGAAACGGGAACGGACGGGCGATCAAGTCCAAACTCTGGAGTCCCGTTCGGGTGGACCGTATCGACGAACCCATAAATGCTGTTTTCTGGCTCATGAAGGATCTTTCGCTGCCTCCGGTGGTCAGGCTCAAAGGGCCTGACCTTGCGGCGGTCATGGGAGCGACCCTGGCGACAAAACGGACGACCGCAGAACGGCTGGCGCCCGGCATCGATCCCAATGCACTGGTCATAGAATGTTACGCCAACCCATTCAGGACCTATCCTCTTTCCATGGATTACGAACGGTTCAGGACCCTCTTCGAGGACGGCGTGGACTGCTATATCCTCAATACGGGAGATTTTATGGGGAAAAAGGTGACTCCTGCCGATACCCTCGGGATCATCGAGGCGATCATCGAGGAAAGGGCACGGTTCGTTCCCTTCGGTCCCTTCAGCGACATGGAGACCATGGAGCTTGAACGGTTTCCCATCGACTTTTCCGATGAAAAATACC
>JAAYJB010000092.1 GCA_012523155.1 Synergistaceae bacterium
CCGACGAAGGCCGCTTCCGGAGGAGCATCGGGGAGGACGAGCTGAATTTCGAACTCTCCAAGCTCCTGAGCGTTTTCGATCTCCAGCGAGTACTCTCCAAGAGGAGGCCGGCCGACGAGAAAATAACTCTCTCCTATGGCGTCGTTCTCCCGGCGGCTCACCATGGCCTGTGGAGGCAGTTCACCCGGACCAAATGTAGGCGTGGTTTCCCACGGATGTTCCGAGCCGTCCGGAAAGATGAGGCTGGCCTTCGGAACTCCTTTTTCACTCCGGACGAGGAAATAGGCGAAGGGGACTGTCTCGTCAAGCCTGAGCGGCTGAACGGCTTTTCCGCCGGTTTCTGCAGACGATACGCTGAACGGAACGCGTATGCCGTTCACGTAGAACGCGGGATGAGCTGGATTGGTGAAGTCAACTCCTACTGATACGCCGTAGTCGAAGAAGACCACGTGAACGGAGACTCCTGCCTCAAGCCACGCTTTTTCGATTCCGGACTGGGAACCCCGAAGCAGGCCTTGCGCTTTTACGTCCGCGAACTGGTATCCTCCGATAATGGGAATATTTCCCGGAATTTCGATCCTTCCATCCGTGAGAAAGGTGTGCTCGATCTTCTCGTTCAGGTAAGAGAGTGAGCCCTTCTGAACTCCGTGGAAAAGGCCGCCCCACCAGTAGAAGTTCCCCTCGAGGGAGAGCCCCGGGCGTCCCCATCCGATCGAGACCCGGGCATCGCCGAGCGGCAGGTAATGAAGCAGCGCGAGGTCTCCTGAGAACGCGACCCCGCCGGCAGGAGCGAGCGTGAAGGCCATATTGCCTTCGAGCAGGTTGAGCCCTGTCACAGCGGCGAATTTGTCGAGGGCGTACGCGATGTCTACGAGGTGGAATCCGATGTTTCCCTGGATACTGAGCTTCGAAGGGTCACAGATCTCGCTGATTTTGAACCCGAGGGCGTTCCACTCGGCTGCGACAGGGTTGTACTGGGTCATGGGAAAGATGCAGAGGTGCGACTCTGTGAGTTCAAGGGATCCGCCGATGGTGTTGATACAGAAGGGGTCCAGCTTGAACCCGAAGGCGAAACCAAGGCCTCCTTCACCTTTTCCTCCGGAAAAAGTCTCGATCTGGCCGGGGATGGTAATGAAGCCGGACATTTCGAAGTCAAGCTGGAGAAAGTCTAAATCCACTGTGAAGTCCGGAATGGGCCATCCGTATTTCTTTACGCTGATCGCCGACAGGGGAGCACTGAGCGTGTTGAAGTGGAGGGGAGGCATGGAGGAACCCTCCCTGGAGAGGATCATTCCCTGCTGGATAGGGAATGGCAGCCCCAGTGCGGGGATGCTTCCCTGTACATCAGGGAGTGTCACTGAATCCTTTGTTGCCGAAAAGACGGGAGGATCGTCCACATAGGCGAAGGGAAGGCCGAAGAGAGGATCGAACGTGGATCCACCGTCGGAAGCTTTTACCCGGACGGTGTTATTGCCTGGGTCCATGGTCGTGCTGTCGATGCGTATGTTCCCCCGGCAGAGACTCCAGAGTTTCGGTGTCGATCCGGAATGACGCCTGATGCCCAGTGCCCCCAGCAGGACCGGACTCTCCGTCCAGAGACGGGTACCTCCGGAGTCGAACAGGAGGGATGCCGTTCCGCCGGGCGGATCGCCGACGGAAAGAATAGGTTCGCCCTGGTCGACTGCCAGTGTGATGTTCCCCGTAGCGATAAAGTTTGAGCCGGAGTGCGCGATGCTGTCTGCCTCGATCGTGATGTCTTCCAATCTTCTGGACTGCCGCTCCGCCCCATGTGCGGCACGAACCGGATAGGAAAGAGTCAAGGCGAAGGAGAGAAACAGCATGCACAGAAACATCGATGGTGCAGGCTGTCTCAGAAAGTGCGTCTTTGTGTCAGTTTTCATTACAAAACCTCCCCCCTGAAAATGGAAAAAAGTGTATCTGAAGACGTGGTGATTGTAACGCTTATCAAAATATCAGGCAAATCAAAATTTTAAAATTCGTGTGGTGCCGGATCGCGAAAAGTGCGAAAAAATCGACCTCCTCCGGCATTTTCGGAAGAGGTCGATTTTTTGGAATACGAGGAGGTGTGCCCGATTATTTCCCGGGCGTGTTCAGCGTGTTCCGACCGATTGCTCCATATCCCTGAGTTTCGCTGCGCTGATGCCTATGCCGCCGCACACCACCACAAGCACGGTGGAGGCGTCTCCCAGCAGGGGAGAGTTCTCGTAAACTGCGGAGAGAGATACCCCGCAGGCCGGTTCCACGAGCACACGGTGGTCGTCGAGGAACCTTGAGCAGGCGGCCACGGCAGATTTATCGGGGACGACGTAGGGCGTGATCCTGTGATTCCGGGCAAGTTCGAGAGCCGCCGGAGCCACTGCCCGTGCGCCCAGCGAAGTGGCCACGGACGTTATGCCCTTCAGCTCGACGATTTCACCTGCCGCCACGGCCGCAGCGAAGGATGCCGCTCCTTCCGTCTCGCAGGCGAGGACCGGCACATCTCCCCAGCCGTTGCGGTCCATTCCGGCGACAGTACCGCAGAGCAGCCCTCCTCCCCCCACGGAGAGCACGACGGCATCGGGCTTCGGTCCCTGTTTCGCCGCCTCGTCGATGAGGGTGCCGTGCCCGTCCCACATGACGGGGTCGTCAAAGGCATGGATGTATTTTGCGCTCCTGTCTTCGGCAGCCATGGAGAGGGCGAGCTCGTTGGATTCCTTCCAGCTCTCCCCGGAGACGATGACCTCGGCCCCCAGGGAGGCGATCGCGTTTTTTGCCTCTTCGGACGTGGTTACGGGAACAATGACCGTGGTGCAGACGGCGAGTTCCCGTCCCGACCAGGCTGCGGCGTACCCGGCGTTTCCCCCCGAGGGAGAGATGAACCTGGTCGCCCCTGCTTTGGCCGCTTCCTCGCATACCCGCCCGATCCCCCGCAGTTTGAATGATCCGGCGGGCTGCATGTTCTCCATTTTGAGAAATACCCTTCGCCCTGAGACGGCTCCCAGGGGGACGGATTCCAGAAGAGGCGTTTCCCTGTGGAGTGCCATGGTTACTGCCAGCTGAGGGCGAATTTGGTCATCAC
>JAAYJB010000480.1 GCA_012523155.1 Synergistaceae bacterium
CCGGAGAGCTTCATGTTCTCGATTTCCATTCCTCCGGGCAGCATATCGGTGACGACCAGGTCGCGAACTGCCCCGGCGGGAATTACCTTTATCGTTGCCTCGATCCGTTCACCCCGCTCTAAAGCTGTACCGGGTTCGACGGACTCACCTTTCCGGTTCTTCCACGACCGTGAAAGAGAGACGCCGCGTGACGAGGCTGCAGGGGCCTGCTCGGGAACTCCTGCGGAAGTCCACGCATAGTAGGCCGTTCCTTCTCCTGCAAGAGAGAGGAAAAGAGGACCCTCGGGAAGGTCGTGAAGCCCAAGGGACGTCTGCTGCCCCTCGAAGAAGGATGCCACTTCATTGCCTGCCTGGTCTTTCAGAACTGCAGTGAAGGGGTTGCGGGCTCCTTTCGTTTTCTCGATCCATTTCCCGAGTGCCAGGACACCCATGGCATTATCCTGGGTCGTGCTCCATGCCTGTTTCCTCGCCTGGGAAATGAGCTTTTCAGCGAGCGCCGCCGCAGAAGCGGAGAGCGGGTCAACCTCCGCCCACATGAGAAGTTTGAGCGCATCGGTCCTGGAGACTGATTCCAGCGTTGTGACGTCACCTTCCCTGAGCGATGGAGACGCGGTCCCGAGTGATTTCAGAGGTTCGGATGTTCCTGATGAAAGAGCATAGGCTCCGGCGAGGAATACCGCTCCCGAAGGCCTGAGTGAGGCGGTGTGTTCGCTTATGTGGGCCATCCATCCCAGGGGAGGTTCTCCGGCAAGGGCCAGAACGTAGGAAGCGTATGCCTTGAGTGTCATGTTTTCCCGAACGGTCCATTCTCTTTCGTCGTTCGGCATAAGAGGAAGCAGCTGTCTGACATACGATAGTGCTCCTTTCAGCAGGTCATCGGGCACGTCAGCTCCGTTTTTTCCGGCTTCCACGAGGAAATGGGACGCATAGACAGAACCCCACGAAGATGATGCGGAATTCCCGGGCCAGGCCGCAAAAGCACCGTGATACAGCTGCATGGCGCCTATCTGGCGTATTCTCAGGGCGAGAGCCGACTGCTGTTCTTCCCTGTTCACCAGGGCAGGGTCTACTTCCTGTGCAAGTCCCGGGAGAACGAGAAGGGGCCATGCCCCTGATACGGTTTGCTCGAGGCATCCATAGGGATAGGTCATGAGGAACATGGATGGACCCAGAAGGTCAAGAGCCGGAAGGTCGGAGAGTACCAGCTTCCCTTCACCGGTTCCCCTGAACCAGTTCCTCGGGATATCGACCTTTTCTTCAGCGTTCTTTCGCACGATCCCTGAACCTGACAGGGCGATCCTGGGATAAGCGGGCCGGACCGGAAGATCCAGTTCCTGGATGAAGGTGCCGCCGTCCCATTCAGTGGCGACCGACAGGTATGCTGTCCCGGCCCCCGGGCCCGCAGTAAACCGTGCGTTGAAGAGCGCCTCGTCGCCTATTTTTGTGAAGTCCGCAATAAACTCCCGTTTACCTGTCAGTGTGATCGGACCGTTTGCCGTGATCTTCACCGAGGCTTTCCGCGGACCGTCTGCACCGGAGAATATCTTCAGCGGAGCATAGAAATCATCTCCGGGAGATACGGCCCTGGGCAGGGAGAGTTCCGTGGTGATCTCCCTGACGATAGTGACGTGCTTTTCTCCCATACCGAAAGCATCTTCCGAGGCGGCGACGGCCATGAGCCTTCCCTTGCCGCTGAACTCCGGTATTTTGAGTTCAGCCGAGAAAACGCCGCTTTCATCGGTTGTAAAATGGCCGGCAAATATGGAGAGAAGCAGGAATGAACGGGCGGCTACAGGCGAGAGCCCCGCACGGAGTGCCGCCATTGCATCCTCTCCTTCGCCTCCGCCTGTTTTCAGAAGAGGGGTAGTCCTCGACTCGAGGGGAAGCAACTGGTCGTACATATCATAAACCGAGAGGCCGAGCGCTCTTTTTGCCATGAAGAATCCCCAGGGATCGGGTGTTGAATAGCCCGTGAGCGAGAGGATCCCTTCATCCACGAAGAAAAGCGAGACCTCGCCCTTCCTGGAATTCCCCGCACCGTCCCTGATGATGCCCTTCACGTTCAG
>JAAYJB010000481.1 GCA_012523155.1 Synergistaceae bacterium
CTCTGGTCTTGGGGTGTGCGGTTGCCTTCGGATTTGACAGCTTCTTCGGCAGGAAAGAAAAAAGCCGCTTCCCGTTTCCCGGGAAGCGGCTTTCAATAAGGCACAACGGGATCAGCCCTGTTTTTTTGCAGCGGTCAGCGGAACGAGATCTGCGAAGGTCCCGGCTTTCAGGACGGCGCTGTCGGCATGGCCGACCCAGTCACGGAGCTGTTTCGCCAGGCTGATCATTTTGCCGAGATCGATCCCTGTTTCGATGCCCATCTCGGAGAACATGTGGATCATGTCCTCCGAAGCGATATTGCCTGAAGCCCCGGGCGCGAAGGGACAGCCCCCGAGCCCTGCAAGAGATCCGTCGAAGCGGATGACTCCGGCCTGCATTCCGGCGACGATGTTGGCCAGGGCCATGCCCCTGGTGTTGTGGAAGTGAAGAAACCACTTGACGTCGGGAAATTCCTTCCCCATCATGGTCGCCAGGTCGAAGACCTGCCGGGGATTGGCCATGCCGGTGGTATCGGACAGGGAAAGCTCCGTCAGTCCCAGGTCGTGCAGCCGGCCGGCGATCTCCCTCACCTGCGACGACGCCACCTTCCCTTCGAAGGGACAGCCGAAAGCCGTGGAAATGGCACCGGAAACCTCAGCTCCGTTTGCCCGGGCAAAGGTTGTGCATTCTTTGAACCCCTCAATAAGTTCAAGGGGAGTCTTGTTCAGGTTCGCTTTCGCATGGGATTCGCTTGCTGAAACCGTGAGCTTTACTTTGGTGATCCCCGAGGCAAGGGCGCGTTCCACTCCCTTGAGGTTCGCCACGAGGGCGCGGTATTCCACACCGGCGGCACGGCGGAATTTCCCGGCCAGTTCGTCCGTATCGGCCATCTGGGGAACAGCTTTCGGATGTACGAAGGAACCAATCTCAATAATTTTCACACCTGCATCCGCCGCCCCCTCGACCAGGGCGGTTTTCTTTTCCACTGAAAGGACGGAAGGCTCATTTTGAAGGCCATCCCGGGGGCCGACCTCGCAAAAAATTATTTTTTCAGGCCACTGTATGGGCATTGTACTTTTCCTCCTCGAGCAGCAGAATGGGAATGCAATTTCCGGCCAACATTATCCAAGAAAGCCTTTTCTGTCAAACGGCACGGAATTCCGCTAAGCGAAAGCTCTACAAGGAAAACATATGCTAAAAGAAATCTTCTTGACAAACGGGCCGGCTCTTCTTATTGTATAATCATTTCTTAGAGGCGGATTGAATTTCCGCTAAACGGAAAATCGGGAGGTTTTCATGAGACCACAGCCGAAAAAACCCATTAAGGCAAGAGGAAAGGTTCTTGGAGGCCCTGTGCCTCTCGTCTGCGTTCCTCTCGTAGGCAGGACCCGGGAGGAAATCCTGGGGGAAGCGGGGAACATCCCGGCAATCGAGCCCGATATTATCGAACTCCGTGTAGATGCCTGGGAGTTCGTGGAGGAAACGGCTGCCTCCGTTTCCATGATCCGGGACGTGCGGAAGACCGTTGGTGAAATTCCAGTTATCCTTACCTGCCGGGGTCACTGGGAAGGCGGTTTCAAACAGGTTTCAGACGGCGCAAAATTTTCCCTTTACCGGATGGCTGCCGCTGAAGGCCTGGTTGACTTTCTCGACGTGGAGCTCGCCTACGGCGACGAAAAGATCAGGGAAAACCTCGCCATGATCAGGGAATCCCCCGTCTCACTGATCGTATCCTCCCATGACTTTGAAATAACCCCGCCGAAGGAAGTCCTTTTTTCCACCCTCGCTGCCCAGATCCGGGCAGGTGCCCACGTGGCAAAACTCGCCGCCATGCCACGAAATGAAGAGGATGTACTCACCCTTCTTTCCGCAACGCTCCTGGTCCGCCGGGAATACCCGGATATTCCCCTTATCACCATGTCCATGGGCGGAATCGGTGCCGTGAGCAGGGTGACGGGTGGTTTGTTCGGGTCGGACCTTACCTTTGCCGTGGGCAGCAAGGCTTCTGCTCCAGGGCAGATACCGGCTGCTGATTTGAAGCAGTGCCTGTCAGTTCTCTACCCTCAGTAAAAATAATGCAGCACCAGGGAAAAAAAGAATGGAGGCTCAAAATATGAAGAAAGATCTTGTTGCGTTCCAGCTCGTGAAGTTTCTCGAGGCCCGTGGTGTGGAGAAGATTTTTGGCCTGTGCGGCCACACCATCATCGGTTTCCTCGATGCGCTCAAGGAAAGCGGCATCCATTTCGTGTCCGTCCGTCATGAGCAGATAGCTGCCCATGCCGCCGACGGCTATTCCCGGGGAAAGGGATGTCGGGTTCCGGGCGTGCTTCTCACTCACCTCGGCCCCGGGATCGCCAACGCCACGACCGGCGTGGCTGAGGCCTCGCTGAACTCTATCCCCATGGTGGTCATTGCAGGTGACGTCCCGAGCTGTTATTTCGGGCGTCATCCCCACCAGGAAGTGAACCTCCACGCAGATGCCAGCCAGTACGAGATTTACCGCCCCTTCGTGAAGCGGGCCTGGCGGGTGGACAGGCCGGAGCTCCTTCCCGAGGTGATGGACAAGGCCTTTCGCCTTGCGGTCACCGGCCGCCCGGGCCCCGTGCTGGTTTCCATTCCCATGGATATTTTCTCCATGGAGATCGACACCCGGTTCTTCGACATGAGGATCGACAACAATCCTCTTCTTCCCAAGCCCGGCCTGGATGAAAAGACGGCGGAGGAAATCGCGAAAATGCTGGCCGAAGCGAAACACCCGATCCTCTATCCCGGAGGCGGCGTTATCTCCTCCGGTGCCTCCGGGGCTCTTACTGTCCTGGCCACCCACCTGGAGATCCCGGTTCTCTATACCCTCATGGGGAAAGGGGCCATTCCCGACGATCATCCCCTTGCCGTGGGTATGACCGGATTCTGGGGGACCGACTTCAACAACAGGACCGCCATGAAAGCCGACGTTATGATGGCGGTGGGGACAAGGCTTTCCGAAGCTGACTGCAGCTCCTGGTACTTCGGCGAGACCTTCGATGTTCCTCCCACAAGGCTCATCCACATCGACATCAACCAGGAGGAAATCGGGCGGAACTTCAAGACGGTCATAGGCGCAGTCTGTGATGCGAAGATGGCCCTCGACGCCATCCTGGCGGCGGCGAAGAGACTGTATCCCAAAGGAGTGAAGCGGCCCGAAACGGTGAAGGAAATTGCCGAAAGCAAGGCCGCCTATTTCGCGAGTATTGCGGATGCACAGAAGTCGGACCAGTTCCCCATGCGTCCCGAGCGGATCCTTGCCGACCTCAGAGAGGTCTTTCCCCGGAACGGGTACGTGGTCGCCGACGTAGGCTGGAACAAGAACGGCGTGGGCCAGCAGTTCCCGATTTATGAACCGGGTACCTTCGTGGCTCCCGGCGGACTTGCCACCATGGGGTATGGACCTTCCGCAGCCCTTGGCGTGAAGGTGGCCTGCCCGGACAAGAAGGTGGTGGCACTCATCGGCGACGGCGGCATGGGCGCCAATGTTTCCCCCTTTGCCACGGCGGCGGTGGAGGATATAGCCGTAGTGTGGGTCGTGATGAACAACTGCGCCTTCGGCACCATCGCCGGGCTTGAGAACCAGCATTACCAGCACCAGTTCGGTACCCTCTTCGAGAAGAACGGCGAGCCCTACAGCCCTGACTTCGCCGCTATCGGAGAGGCATACGGGATCAAGGGATATACCGTGAAGAGCGCTTCCGAATTCAAGCCGGTTCTCGAAGAGGCCCTTGCCCTGAATAAACCCTGCGTCATCGACGTTCGGATGGAGAACGCCCCGGTGGTAACGGAAGGATGCTGGAACATCAACGACATCTTCAGGAAGCGGGGAGAGGAAAAACCCTGGAGGGTCTGGGCCTGGGAAGAGATAGAACCCTGGAGGATGGAA
>JAAYJB010000482.1 GCA_012523155.1 Synergistaceae bacterium
CTCAGCAACCTCTACATCCGGGACGGCTACCGGGGTTCGGGGCTGGGGTCAAGGCTGTTCGACATTTCTATGAAATGGCTGGAGAGCTTTTCGTACATGGAACTGATCTACATCTTCATCTCCAACGGGAACGACGAGGCGATGGATTTCTACCTGAAACACGGGTTTTCCTACAGCCACGACGTGCCCGGGGGGTTCATCACGGCGGTGAGCAGAAGGGTCAAATGAGCCCTGAAAACCAATTCCAGATCCTTCGCTCCGCTCAGGATGGCAAACAAGCCCCTGTCATCCTGAGGGTATGCCACATCACCCGAAGGATCTGGGATTGGTCTTGCTATCCCCAAAGTGCGGGATTCTTCGCTGCGCTCAGAATGACAAAACAGGCTTCACGCTCAGGATAATACTCCGGTTTTCCCCTCAGAACGGCAGCAAATGCAACATCACGACAGGCTCATCCGGGGATTGGAAGCGCACAGGATCTCCCTGCGGAATGTCCCTCCGCAGAAGCGCTTCACAAGCTCCTCCAGTTCACAGCATATTTTCTCAACTTCGTCCCTCTCGACGGGGGGCAGACCGTCCACGTTGAACTCGATGGACTTCGTCTCCGGAAGGGTGAGGGTATGATTTGCCTGCCGCCAGCTCCACCTCCGGGTAAGTACCGTATTGCCTTCAACAAAGATGAATTCCCCCGGAAGGGGATGTTCCTCCTCAGTCTCTCCGAAGGGAACGAAAACCTCCTCCCCGTCAGCCGGCCTGAGAGCAATGTCATCCTTCACGTCGTCCAGGGAATGCCCCCCAGTGGGAACAAGATGCCGGAGGGAGAGCACATTGCCGATATCCACAAGGGCATTGATTGAAGGAAGCTCCTGCCCCTTTACCACCCTCCTGGTCATGGCCTCTATGGATGAACGGAACTCCGCCGGCTTCACACCGGTCTTCCGGAATGCCTCCCGCCACGAGGCGATGCGCGGATGCTCGGCCGGGTTTGTCGTTCCCATCCGCTCCCGCAGGGAGCTCTCCGCATCGCGAAGCATGGCTGTAAGGACTTCGGGTGACGGGCCGTTTTCAAGACCCCATCCGACGACCACGCCGCGGACATACCCGGGAAAAGAAGAGAACACTTCGTCTGAAATGGTGTAGAAAATTTCTTTCATGAAATAGCCTCCGTCCCTGAATCTTGCCGTATGGATCCCGACAGCTGCCAGACTACCGCCAAGGGCGGCGCCATGTCAAGGACGGAGGCCTCTGTTCGCAGGAAAACGTCAGAGCGCCGCGAAGGCCTGCTTCAGATCGTCGATAAGGTCCTCAGGGTCTTCAAGCCCCACGGACATGCGGATCAACCCCTTGGAGATCCCCGCAGCAGCCTGTTCTTCGTCCGAGAGGGCGGAGTGGGTCATGGACGCTGGGTGCTGAATGAGGGATTCGGCGTCACCGAGGCTCACTGCAAGGGTCCAGAGCCTGGTCGACTCGATGAACTTCTTCCCAGCTTCATATCCACCCTTCAGCTCCATAGCGATCATGGCGCCGAAGTACTTCATCTGGCGCCCGGCCAGTTCCTTCTGTGGGAAGCCGTCAAGTCCCGGATACCGTACCTCCGCCACCTCGGGGCGGCTTTCCAGGAATTCGGCCACCTTCATAGCGTTCCCGCAGTGGCGGGGAACCCTCAGGTGCAGCGTTTTCATGCCCCTGAGCAGGAGGTAGGCGTCGAAGGGGGAGAGGGTGGCGCCGGTGAGGTCTTTCAGTCCCTCCATCTTGACTCTTCCGATGAATTCCGCACTTCCTACCGCAAC
>JAAYJB010000093.1 GCA_012523155.1 Synergistaceae bacterium
CAGCGCATCGCCATAGCCAGGTGCCTGGTGCTCGACCCCGCAGTCCTGCTGCTGGACGAACCTCTCGGCGCACTGGACGCCAAGCTTCGGGAGCATATGAAAGTGGAGCTGAAGACCCTGCAGGCGAACGTGGGAACGACCTTCGTCTACATCACCCATGACCAGTCGGAGGCCATGGTGATGAGCGATACTGTGGCGGTGATGAACAAGGGGGTCTTCGAGCAGACGGGAAGCCCCCAGGAGCTGTACCATCAGCCGAGGTCTTCTTTCGTGGCGCAGTTCGTAGGAAACAACAACAGGTTCCGGGTCGTCCCGGTACGAGACGAAAACGGAGTGTTGAAAGGCCGGTATGCGGAAAGATTCGACTTCATTCTTAATGGTGCAGGGTGTGATCTCGAAGAAGGGGTCCCCTGCGAGATGTTTGTGCGGCCAGAGGCGATGGTGATAGAGCCGGGCGGCGATGTGGAGAGCTTTAACAGAATGCCCGTGCAGGTACGGGCTATCCTGTTCGACGGGGGAAACAGCCGGCTGCTGGTGATTCCTGATGGAACCGAAGACGAGATCGTCGTCATGCTTCCCCAGACCGGGCTGTATGACCACATCAGGGCTGGCGACCGGATAACGGTGGGCTGGGATCCGGGCGTGTCCCTCTGTTTTGCCGGGAGCGGCGGGAAACTCTACGATGAGCGGTAGGGGAAGGGTAAACTGGGGGTTCCTGTTCTTTTTCCTTCCGGTGGCCCTGTGGCTTCTGCTGCTGATCGTGCTGCCCCACGCGGAGCTTCTGCGGCTTTCGTTTACGTCCACCCGGCCTGGTGGTTTCACCCTCGGCAATTACATGGCTTTTTTCAGCGAACCCATATACTGGCTGACATTCGTCAGAACGGCTTTTTACTCGATCCTCGTCACCTTCCTGGTTATGGCCATAGCCCTTCCGGTGGCATTCTACATCACGAAAGTTGCCCGTGTCCGGGCCGGGGGATTCCTCATGGTGCTCGTTCTCGTGCCCTTCTGGGTCAGCGAGCTGATACGGGTGTACGGGTGGATCATCCTGCTGCGGGAGAGCGGCGTGATCAACCGGCTTTTTACCTCAATAGGCCTGTTCAGTCAGCCCATAGAGCTGCTGTACAACGATATCACCATGATCCTGGGGCTGGTGTACACGAGTATGCTGTTCATGGTGGTCCCGGTGGTGGGGGTCATGGACGCCCTCGATGATGCCCTCATTGAGGCGGCCTATGACCTCGGGGCCTCGAAGACGGCAATATGGCGGACCATCATTATTCCTCACTGCATGCCGGGGATGGCCTCAGGCGGGATCATCGTCTTCATGCTGGTGCTGGGCAGCTACCTGACGCCCAACCTTATGGGGGGAAAGAACTCCCTGTGGTTTACGGAGCAGATCTACAACCAGATCATCCTGTACTTCAACTGGAACCAGGGTGCGGCCTTCGGATTCCTGCTGCTTCTGCTCTCCTCCATGATCATTTGGCTCGCCCTGAAGATCACGGGACAGAACCTGAGGGAGGTGGTCAAATGATCCGCTCTCTTCCTTCATCCCGGAGGTACAGGTGGAGCTTCAACCTGTTCATCGCACTGTATTTCGTTCTTCTGTTCGCTCCCCTGGCGGTGACCATGATCCTCGCGTTTAACGACTCCATGTACCCGTCGCTGCCGTGGGAGGGGTTCACCCTCGACTGGTTCTTCGGAAACGGGCCCCAGAAGTACGGCATTTTCAACGACCAGGCGAACCTGCGGAGCCTTGCCTTTTCGTTCCGGGTGGCCCTTGCGGTGACGTGCATATCCACCTTCCTGGGGACGTGCGCGGCCTTTCTCTTCGAGCAGGAGGATTTTCGGTTCAAGGGAGCGCTGTATTTCCTCATGATAGCGCCGCTGGTCATTCCGGGCGTTATTCTGGGTATTTCCATTCTCATGTTCGCCAATACCGTGGGGATTTTTATCGAAGACCTCACGGGGATCTATGTGAAATCCCTCGTGCCCGGATTCTGGCTGGTTGCCCTGGGGCAGTCGTCATTCATATCGACCATCGTGGCGCTTGTGGTCTCTGCACGGCTGAAGAAGTTCGACCGCTCCCTTGAGGAAGCGGCCTACAACCTGGGAGCGAACAGGGTCGAAGTGCTGAGGTACGTCACGCTGCCGTTCCTTCGTCCGTCCATTCTGGGCGGGGCGGCGGTAGCGTTTCTCATGTCTTTCGAGAACTTCAACACAACAATCTTCACCGTCGGATCCCAGGCGACCCTGCCCATCAACATGTACATGCAGGTCCGTGACGGGTCCACGCCGGTGATCAATGCCATTTCATTCCTTCTTATAACGGGCACGTCGATTTTTGCCGTGGCAAACCTGTATTTGCGCAAGAAAGAGGAGTAACGCTTCCGAAAAATATCTGTGCCCCGTCACTTCAGTTCCAGGCACCTGTCCGGGTAGTTGGTGATGATCATATCCACGCCGTCTTTCATCAGCTCCCTGGCCCGTTCCGTTGTGTTCACCGTCCAGCACGCCATTTTCAGCCCTCGGTCGTGAGCTTCCCTCACAAGGGAAGGGGAAACGTAGTCGTGCAGTGGATGGATGCTGTAGAGGCCCAGTTTCAGCTTCTCCAGGTAGTCGAAGGGATGGAGCAGCAGCGCCTCGTAGAGCAGCCCGAGGCGGATGCTTGGGTCGATTTCCCGGACGCGCTTCAGCGAAAGATGGTTGAATGAGGAAATGATGGTTTTTTCAAGCCGTCCGTGTTCCCGGAGGGCGGCTATTACTTTTTCCTCAAGTCCCGGTCCGTCGGATGCCCGGCTTTTCAACTCCACGTTCAAAAGCATCTCACCGGGGATCAGTTCCAGGACTTCACCAAGGGCAGGGATCTTCTGCCCCCGGAATTCGGAAGAAAACCATTTTCCCGCGTCAAGGTTTCGTATCTCACGAAATGTCAGGTCGCGGATATCCCCGGTGCCGTCTGTAGTCCGCTCAACGGACCAGTCGTGATGGATGACGGGTTCCCGGTCACGGCTGAGCTGGACGTCGAACTCGAATCCGTGGCAGCCCTGCTGTATTCCCAGCTCAAAGGCCGCAAGCGTGTTTTCCGGGGCGTACCCCGAGGCTCCCCTGTGTCCCAGAACAAGCATGGATATCTCCTCTTTTTTGTGTGTATGCATACAGCGAAATTATAAACTGTAAAGAAGAGAAGGTCTCCCCCTGTCTGCAGGCAAAAAAAGAGGGAGAAGGATGAAAATTTCCCCTTCTCCCTTTAGCGTTTCTATTTTTTGAAAATGGACTCGAGAAGTTTTTCCTTGAGGATCTCCTCGGGCGTTTTCGGCTTGGGAAGCGGTTTCGGAGCCGGCTTCGGGGCAGGTGTCGGTGAAGGGGAGGGTTGAGGCGACGGAGAAGGCTGCGGTGAAGTTGATGTCTGTTTTTCGACGGCCGGTTCTTTGGCCGGTGCCGGGGCAGCGGTCTTCAGATTTGAAATGCGGGGCTTGTCCGTGTTCCCTCCGAGGGTGAAGGAGACATCACGGAACTCGGAGACGGCCATTCCCTTCTGGGCGCCGCCCAGGATCCCTTTCAGGATATCCTCGAGGGAGCCTCCTCCCGTGAGTCCCCCTGCAGCACCTCCCGTGAGTGCGTTCAGGACTTTTACGTTCAGATTGCCGGCGCATTTCAGGTTCAGTGCGCCCTTGGGCCCTACCGGGCCTTCGGCCGTCAGGTACCTGTACATGGGGTCATTTTTCGGCGCGTTGGCCCGGGAACCTTTCTCAAGTATCACCCGGTTCGTCTCCAGGCGGAAGGGGATGGACGCGGAGGCATAGCGTACGTTCGAAATGCCGTGGAGTTTCGCGAGGATGTCCAGCGCGGTGAAGCCTGAAAGACTGCCGGAACTGACCGAGATCTTTCCTTTTCCCGCAAGGGAGAGCCGTGGGGCGAATGCGCCCGAGACGTTGGCGGAACCGGAGGCCTTGCCGGTGACTTTTCCGCCCAACCCTCCGGAGAAAGCCTGGGCGGCGCTGTTGACGTCGATGCCGCTGAAGCTGAGGCTGTGGCTGTACTTGAGCGTCTGCGTGTTCAGTGTTCCGTTTCCCTTGACGGTTCCTCCGTAGAAGGAGAAGGAGGCCCCCTTTGCTGTGAGAGTGTTTCCGGAAAGGCTCAGTGGATAGGAGAGATTCGAGGCCTTCATTCCGCTGACCTGGATGGTGGGGGAGGTGATTTTACCGCTGCCCCTGGTGGTGTTTCCGGCGATCCGAAGATTGAATGATCCGTTGAGTTTTCCGGTCATGGAGAGTCCCTTTGCTCCGCTCATGCCTGTTGCCAGAGATTTAATGTCCAGGCTTTTCCCGGACAGGTTAATATTGATATCCCTTGTTTTCCCCATTTTAGCGGTTCCCGTTCCCGTTATGGTACCACCGGCAAACCTGGTGCTCAACTGGTCTATTTTCAGATTTTTCGCTGTACCTGAGATGCCCAGGGTGGCATCGGCGGCTTCGATACCCGAGAAAGCAGCCTTCGGAGAGGAGAGCCTGACCGTGATCGAGGGGTTCGAGGCAGGACCCTTCACTGTCGCTGTTCCGCTTATCGTGCCGGAAGCCTTGCCGCGGAATCCGCCTGCGGAGGCAAGTGATGCGAGATCGCCATTCGACAGGCTGAAAGTGAGGTTGAGCGTCGCGGGGTCGGACGCCTTTGCACCGAGGGCCGCGCCTCCCGATCCCGTTACTGAGCCCTTGCCGCTTTTCGCGGAAGCGGAGAGGATGTTCACGTTCCGGCCGGTTTTTTTCAGATTTACGGACAGGCCTGAGAGATCAATTCCACCGAAGGATGCGGCCGGTGCCGAGAGGTCGAGGTCGAAGTCAGCGTTCCCGAGGTTTTGCGATCTGCCTGAAAGAGTACCCGAAACCTTGAGGTTCTTCAGGTCCGCCAGGCCGGGCAGCTGAAGATTCGGCGAAGACAGGGAAAGGCTGATCCTGGGAGCGGATGCGGACCCTGTGATCACTGCTTGCGCTGATGAATTCCCCCTGGGCTTGTACGACGCCAGGGCAGGTATGAATCCGTAAAGGGCTGAGGGCTGCAGGCTGTCCGCTTTCGCGGTGATGTTGAGAGTGCCGCTGTCGTTTATGGTTCCTGAGGCGGAAAGCCATGCTCCCCTCCATTTTGCAGAAGCGGATGATATGGACGTCTGTCTCTCCCCGAGGACGAATGAGACGGAGGGGGAGGTGAGTGTCTCTTTCCCCGTGGTTATTTTTTCGCTCCAGACTTTTCCCGATATCTGGGGAGACGAGGCGCTGCCCTTTATGGCAAGATCGGTATTCACTGTTCCCGAAAGGCCGAAATTTTTAGCGGCGGGAACGAGCGCTGCAACCCTGGCTGCGTTCACGGAAAAGATGTTCGCGGTGAGGTCAAGCTTCGGTTCCTTCATGTAGCTGGAAATCGTTCCCTGGAGAAATGCTTTGCTTCCTTCTATTACGGCCTTGGCGCTCAACGATGCACGTGTCTCGTCCATTTTCACCTGGATCGCGCCGTTTTTGGCTGAAAGGCCTGACAGGCCAAGGTCGGGAGCAGTGGCGTGAACCGTTCCCGAAAAGGAAAAACCGGGCGAGAATGAGCCGGAAAAATCCGACGAACCCTTCGCACGGCCTGTTGCTTTCCCGGATGGTATTCCGGCGAAGTCCCGGAGAAAACCGTTCAGGTCGATTTCTTCAAAGGAGGCGATATGGCTGAAGGCGAATGTTTCCAGATCGATGGATCCGCTTCCGGTCATCCTGCCGCCATAGAGGGAAACCGATGCGTCTTTGCCCGATAGGGTGCTTCCTTCCAGAAAAAGGGGGTAGGAAAAGTCAGAGGCCTGCAGCCCGAACACCGACAAGGCCGGGGACGACAGAGCACCTTCACCAGTCGCTGTTCCCCCGGATAAGGCCCCCTGAAAGAAAAGAGAAGCCTTTCCTACGGGGCGTGCCCTTTTCGCCTGGGGCAGTAGGGATGCAAGTTCCGCGATGTCAATGTCAGTGCCGGAGAGTTCGAATACCCCGTCAGGCACTTTGCCTGTTTTGATGCTTCCATTCCCTGAAATGGGGCCTCCGCAGAGAGTGGCCGAAAAGTCTGCCGAGAGCAGTTCCCGGGGATTTCCGGAAAGAGCGAACGCAAAATTGTGAATTGCCGCGCCATGGAGAGAAATCCTGGGAGAAGAAGCAGTTACAACTATGGAGGGACCGGAAACAGGTCCTTTCACGGAAGCGGTGCCGCCGAGCATCCCATCGACGGGCATCTTCACTCCTGCTGCACCGGAGAGTTCCCCAATATCGGCACTGGATACCCGGACGGCAATGTCAAGGTCGATGTCTTTCCCCGGGCTTTCAGGGAGGAGTACCTTTCCGGATGCGTAGACGGAACTTTTGCCGCTCTTCGCTGATGCGGAGATTATATCTACAGTTGGCCCGTCCTTTCTCATGTGTACGGAGGCATCCTGGATCTTGAGGGACTTCCCGACTGGGACCGAAGGGGAGGAGAAAGCGGCATCCAGGACGGGGGCAAGACCGGGAATAAAGGTCATGGACATCCTCCCGATGACGGGAATTCCTGAAGTGAGGGCTTTTATTCCGGCAACTGAAAGTACGCCGGATTCGAATTCCCAGGTTCCCTTCACTGATTCCACAGGAATGCCGGCCACTGATGACCCGGAGTATTCGAAATTTCCTTCCAGGAACGGGGTATTCCATTTCCCTTCCCCGGTGAACCCCAGTGAAACCTTTCCGTCGGACACTCCCGCAGGAGCCATCGGCCAGAATGCGAGAAGCTCTTTTACGTCAAGGTTCCTGAAAATCCCTGCTGCAGACAGGGAGGGTGCAACCCTTCCGGAGGCAGATATTTCGCCGCTGCCAACGAGAAACTCGAGATACGTGACGTCGGCGCCTCCATCTTCAAGGCGCACTGCCATATTTCCCCTGACCGGAACGGAATTAAATGACAGGTCTACGTCCGCCGAGAGCACTGAACCGGAGAATGAAAGAGAAACCGCTGATATTTCTGCAGCTCCCCACCTGGACCTGACGGTGCTGTCTACGAGGTGTGCATCCTGAATGGTCATTTCGCTGTCGTCGGAGGATACGTCCATTGCGGCGATCCGGCGGGCCAGTATTTCCCCGTCGATGTCCGCGCTGCCGATGGAAATGGAATCGACCCTGGGCTTCATGGCGAGGAGGGATCTCGCGTTAATTTTCAAATCCAGAAAACCGGCTGAGAGGAAGGCCCCCTCTTCGGCTGTCATCGTTACGTTGCGGGCGGTAAAGCCCTTTATTGGGTTTCCCGTTATCGACTCGACAGAAAGTTCTGAGCCGAGCATTTCCTTCACTATCTTCCCGGCCTCGCGAACGACGAGGTCTCCGGCGAAGTCTGCTCCGGCCCGTGCAAAAAAAGAAAAAACGATCGCGATGACGAGAATCGGTACAAGGGCGGTTTTCCATTTTGCCATGGTCATCAACTCTCCTTTGCTGCCTTGCAGGAAGAGACTGTATCAGCATTTATTCCTGCATTCTGCGGCACTGCGAAAACTCTGGCCGACAATATGTCGGAAGATTCAGTGAAATAATTATATCATGTAGGGGGGAAATGGAGTATGTCCCTGGGAAGACCTGATTTAATTGGGTGAGAAATCGGGTAGTACGGTTTTTTTGTGTTTCGGGTCCATTTTTATGCTACCATTTCCTTTAAGAATGAGAATCGAGGAGGAAATACCATGCGGCGTTATTCTTTATTATTCGTACCCCTCCTGTGTGCATGCTTATTTTCGGTTCTGCCTTTCGCAGAAGCCGCGATGAGCGACGAACTGTTTTTCGAAATATGTGAAAAAGGTTCCCCTTCGGAGATTGAAGCGGCACTTAAGGCCGGGGCTAACGTGAACGCTTCAGGAGAGCGCGGAATGAAGCCGCTCATGTCTGCTGCGAAGAAAAACGGCAGTGTTGAATCGCTGAAAGTACTGCTGGATTCCGGGGCTGACATACATGCCCTGGACCGGGGAAGGAACAGCGTCCTTTCCTATGCGGCTGTGAACAGCAGTCCCGCCGTGGTGAGGTTCTTCCTTGGGCTTGGCCTTGACCCGAACTCAAGGAACAGGGAGGGGAAGACCCCAATCATGTGGGCTGCCGCTGAAAATACAAATCCGGAGCCTGTTCGTGAACTGATCAAGGCAGGTGCCGACGTCAACGCGGCAAGCAGCGGGCTGGGGAGTACCACTGCACTGCTGGAGGCGGCCGCAAACAACAAGAACCCCGACGTGACGAAAGTCCTTCTTAAAGCCGGAGCCGATGTGAAGGTCCGAAACGGCCTGAGGCTGACTCCCCTTATGTGTGCGGCCATGAGCAATTCAAATCCGGCCGTTGTGGAGGTACTTTTGGAAGCCGGTGCAGACCTTAATGAAAAAGACTGGTTCAGAGGACAGCCGATACTGGCGAACGCTGCGGCGAGCAATCCGAATCCCGCGGTTTTGACAGCACTTATAAAGGCAGGGGCCGACGTGAACGAAAAGGGTATTGGCGGGGCGACGGCGCTCATGAATGCGGCCCAGATCAACAGGAATCCGGCGGTTGCCAAGGTGCTGGCGGATGCGGGCGCGGATGTGCATGCGGTCGATGAAAAAGGGGCTACGGCCCTGATGAGGGCTTCACGGTACACGAGAGAGCCGGAAGTGATCAATGTGCTTCTGGAAGCGGGCGCTGATATCCATGCCGTGGACAAAAACGGTCTCACTGCGCTTATGTACGCCGTGCGGTACAACGTGGACGGCGGATTGCTGGAAACGCTGCTGGAGGCAGGGGCAGATCTTCACGGCCGTGATCTCGATGGACTGACCGTGCTGATGCATGCGGCGGCAGGGTCGCCGGAACCGAACGAAGAGGGGCGGAACCCAAGGATCCTAAAGGTGCTTCTGAGCCTGGGTATCGATGTGAATGCCAGGGACGGCAATGAAAGAACAGCCCTTATGCACGCGGCAAGGGAAAACTGGAGAGCATCGGTAATTGCAGAACTTATTAAAAGCGGTGCAGAAGTGAATACAGGAGATAAAAACGGATGGACCGCGCTGATGTTCGCCGCATATGAAAACCCCAGTCCCTTTGTCCTGGAGCAGCTGTTGAATTCAGGGGCAGATGCGAAGGCGGAAAACAGGGAAGGGAAGAAAGCAGCCGACCTTGCGGCGAAGAATGAAAAGATACGGGGTACTGAGATTTACGAACGGTTGAAAGAAGCGTCGCAGCAAGACTGAAAACTAGTCTGGACATAAGCTTCTGGGGCTGGTACAATTCAGCCTCCGGTTACTTGCGGGGAAACGGGGCATTATGCGCAATACACCTCAGTAAAGGACACAATACCGGAAGAGAAAACTCTTCCGGATTTTTTTGTCTTGGCATTGATTTTTTGGTAAATATGCTACAATAGGCGTCATGGTCGGGAGCCTTCTCCCGCACATGACGGGTGCTTTCGAACAGCCTATAAGGCCCCGGGAGGGGCGGATTTCATTACAGGGAGGTTGCTATACATGGCGAAAGAGAAATTTGAGAGGTCAAAGCCGCATTTGAACATAGGAACCATCGGTCACATCGACCATGGGAAGACCACGCTGACGGCAGCGATCACGAAGTGTCTTTCCACGTCTAAGTACGCTG
>JAAYJB010000014.1 GCA_012523155.1 Synergistaceae bacterium
AGATCCCGAGACCGGGTTCAAGGGAGCGCGATTCAAAAGAGGACATAAGATCTGCGAAAACGACATCCCCCTGCTCAAGAGGATGGGAAAAAATCACATTGCGCTCATTGAGCTTGACTGCGATGAGGTCCACGAGGACGACGCGGCACTTCAGCTGGGGAAACGGATGAAAGGCAAGGGACTCGAACTCCGTGGCCCCGAGGAGGGAAAATGTTCCCTTCTCGCAGCCCGCGGCGGTCTCCTTTTCTTTAACGAAGACGATATTGACTTCATAAATGAAGATCCTGACTGGATTTTTACGACCCGCCCCAATAAAACACCTGTCACAAAAGGCATGACCGTCTCAGCGTTCCGTATCGGCCCCCTTGCGGCCAGGCGGGACCAGGTGGAGCGTGTCCTGAAAGCCGAACCTCTCTCCATACTCCCGTGGATCCCGTTCAAGACTGCCCTTGTGACCACAGGGCAGGAAATTTTCGACGGGACGGTCCGGGATGCGTTCCTTCCGAAACTCCTGAAAAAACTTGAAACTTACGATGCCCCTTTTCTCGGAAACACGGTCTGCCCCGATAATCAGGCAGCCATAGCCGGAGCCGCGTCCGTATGGCTCGATAAAGGCGCCCGTATTGTAATCTGCACGGGAGGAATGAGCGTTGATGCTGACGATCTCACTCCCAGTGCGATCCGATCGGTTTGCGACGAAGTGATTTTCAGGAGGGTCCCCGTGATCCCCGGAGCAAACCTTATGCTTGCCCGAAAAGCTGATTCATTCCTTGCAGGAGTGCCTGCTTCCGCTGTTTTTGCCGAACGGACGTCAATGGATATTCTTCTCGACAGGCTGTATGCAGGTATTCCTCCTGACGGAGCCGAGGTAAGACGCTGGGGGAAAGGAGGGCTGTGCAGAAACTGCGACCCCTGTTCTTATCCCGGATGTGTTTTTTCAGCACGCGGTTAGTGCATCTCAATTGAAAGGAGTTTGAGAAATGGGAACACGCCAGATCAAGGCTGTCATCAACGGCCGGGAAATAACATCGGAGCCTGGAGTGACCATTCTGCAGGCTGCCCGGGCCAACGGAATACGGATACCGTCTCTCTGCGACCATCCGGCGCTGCCGCCCAGCGGCGCCTGTCGCGTATGCCTCGTGGAGGTGGAGAAGAACCCAAAGCTGCTTCCCGCATGCACAACACCCCTTACGGACGGCATGGTTGCCGACGCTTTCAGCCCCAAGGCAATAGAGGCGCGGAAAGCCGTTGTGGAGATGATCCTCATCCGGCATCCCCTTGACTGCTTCTCCTGCGAATCCAACGGACGGTGCGAGCTTCAGAACCTCGCCTATGAGCTGGGGATTGAGGAATCTCCCTTCCGGGATGACGGCGACGTTTGTACTGAGCACGAACTGGATGATACCAATCCTTTTTTTATCCGGGACATGAACAAGTGCATCCTCTGCGGCAGGTGTGTCAGGGCCTGTGACCACCAGTCCGGCTACCATGCCATTGACTTCCAGTTCCGGGGGATCCACACCATGAT
The DNA here is from genome assembly GCA_012523155.1 of Synergistaceae bacterium. Lineage (GTDB taxonomy): Bacteria > Synergistota > Synergistia > Synergistales > Aminobacteriaceae > Aminivibrio. The sequence goes on from JAAYJB010000014.1 coordinate 1,529, forward strand.
CGATCCCCCGATCGGGAGCAAGCTCGAGGAATCTGACTGCGTCTTCTGCGGCCAGTGCGTCCAGGTCTGCCCCGTGGGCGCCCTCGTGGAGAAGAAGGCCGTGGGCCAGGGACGGGCGTGGC
>JAAYJB010000094.1 GCA_012523155.1 Synergistaceae bacterium
GTAATGAAATAATGCTGTTTTTCTCGGCTCAATACTGAACCATATTTACAGTTTCCCTGCAAATCCATCAGGCGTATCCGGACTTTGCGCCGGAAAGGAAAACCCAATGGAACAAAAACCTACTTCAACTCATAAAGGAATTATTCTATCAGTACGGGGAAGCGTGGTGGACATCCGCTTTGAAGAGGGCCTTCCAGGCATTAACACCATGCTGCGGACTGGAGCTGAGGGAGAAGTCGTCATCGAGGTACTCTCCCAGCAAAGCGAGAATGTCGTTCGGGGCATTTCCCTGACGCCCACACAGGGCCTATCCCGGGGAATGCCCGTAGAGGATTCGGGCAAGACCCTTCAGGTTCCCGTGGGGAAGGGAATCCTCTCCCGGATGTTTAATGTCCTCGGCAACACCATCGATCGAGAAGGGACGCTTTCGGACGTTCAGTGGCGTTCGATTCACAACGATCCCCCTCCCCTGGCCCGCCGCTCGACAAAGTCGGAGATTTTCGAGACGGGGATCAAGGCCATCGACGTTCTCGTTCCTCTCGAGCGGGGAGGAAAGTCCGGTCTCTTCGGTGGTGCCGGAGTTGGGAAGACTGTCCTACTCACAGAGCTCATCCACAATATGGTCGGCCGGGAGGAAGGAGTCAGCCTCTTCTGCGGAATCGGCGAACGGAGCCGGGAGGGGGAAGAACTCTACAGGGAAATGAAGGAGGCAGGGGTTCTTCCAAATATGGTAATGGTCTTCGGGCAGATGAACGAGCCCCCCGGGGCCCGGTTTCGGGTGGGGCATGCCGCTCTCACCATGGCGGAGTATTTTCGGGACGATGAGCACCGGGACGTGCTGCTCCTCATAGACAACATTTTCCGCTTCATCCAGGCGGGCTCAGAGGTCTCGGGATTGCTCGGGCAGATGCCCTCTCGCCTCGGCTATCAGCCCACCCTTGGAACGGAACTTTCCAAGCTCGAGGAGCGGATCGCCAATACCGACACGGGAGCCATCACCTCGATCCAGGCGGTCTATGTTCCTGCGGACGACTTCACCGACCCAGCGGCCGTCCATACATTCTCCCATCTCTCTGCGTCCATTGTTCTCTCCAGGAAGCGGGCGAGTGAGGGGCTGTATCCCGCCATTGACCCCCTCCAGTCAAGTTCAAAGATGGCCACTCCCGGAATCGTGGGGGAGCGCCATTATCTTCTTGCCCAGGAGATACGGAAGACCCTGGCCCAATATGCCCAACTCAAGGATATCATCGCCATGCTCGGCATCGAACAGCTTTCCGTCGAGGATCGGAATGTGGTGGCCCGGGCCCGCCGGATCGAGCGTTTCCTCACCCAGCCTTTCTTCACTACCGAGCAGTTCACTGGTATGAAGGGTCGCCTCGTGAGCCGGGAAGATGCGTTGAACGGATGTGAGCGTATACTGAATGATGAGTTCACTGAATATCCGGAAAATGCCCTCTACATGATCGGATCTGTGGATGAGGCGAAAGAAAAGAGGAAGTCAATAAAATCTACTAAGGAGAGTGTTTCTGCGCCGGAAAAAAAATAACCGGTCCGGAGTTCTTTCCCCGGACGGAAAGGAGGGACCTATGACGCAGACTGTAATGACCATGAAAATTCTTATTCCATTTCAGGTTTTCGAAGAAAGAACCGATGTGACGAATATTGTGGCGGAGACGAGCGCGGGTTCCTTCGGTATTCTTCCCCGGAGGCTCGACTGTGTCGCCTCCATTGTACCAGGCATTCTGATCTACGAGACGGTGGGAGGACAGGAAAAATATGCTGCCCTCGACGAAGGTGTTCTGGTCAAGACCGGATATGAGGTTTTTCTCTCAGTCCGGCGGGCCAACAAAGGAGATAGCCTTGAAGCCCTTCAGCGTTCGGTGGAGGAGGAGTTTCTCGATATGGATGAAAGTGAGAAGAGCGTGCGGAGGGTCCTTGCCCGGCTGGAAACGGGCATCATCCGCAAGTTCGTGACACTGAGCAATGAATGAATCCCAGCCCGGGAAAAAGACCGGAAAGGAAGAGGAGTTTGCCCGACAGGTAGGAGAAAAAGCCCGGCGCAAGCTCCATGCTCGAAGAAACCCCGCACCTGGTGTGTGGTTCGGCCTGGGGATGATGGGCATCATTGGGTGGTCCGTCTCGGTCCCCACTCTTCTTGGTGCTGCCCTCGGAGTATGGCTCGACAGCCGCCGCGGGGATGCCCGTTCGTGGACCCTCGCTCTTCTCGTTGTGGGGCTTGGAATAGGGTGCATGAATGCCTGGTTCTGGGTCTCCCGGGAGCGAAATGCCATGGAGGAGGAAGAGCGAAATGACGGGAACTGACGTCCTGATGCTGATCCTTGTTTTCGCAGCCGGGGTACTGATCGGATTGGTTTTCTTCGGAGGTTTATGGTGGACTATCCTGCGGGGTATTGGTTCTCCTCGTCCCGCCCTGTGGTTTTTCGGCAGTTTTCTTGTGCGGATGGTCTTTCTTCTTACAGCTCTTTACTATCTTTCTGGGGGAGCCTGGATTCGACTGATCCTTCTCGGTTCAGGAATTCTTCTCGCCCGAAGCCTTGTTCTGCGATGGACAAATTTTTTGGGGAAGAAAAGTCTCCCGGAACAGGAGGTAATTCATGCGTCTCAGCCCTGATGCGATCATTTTCTGGCAGTCCGGTTTTTTAAAAATCAACGCCACGCTGGTCTTCACGTGGTTCATCATGGCCGTGCTTACGGCGGGTTCCATACTGATCACATCGCGGCTCTCCACGGGTCTGACCCGGTCCCGTTGGCAGAATGTCCTCGAGATGATCGTGACGGCCATCAAACAACAGATCCGGGAGGTAGGTCTTGCCGATCCTGAAATCTACCTTCCCTTTCTCGGCACAATTTTTCTCTTCGTTGCCTCGTCTGCCCTCTTCACAATTCTACCCGGTTTTGAACCCCCAACGGGGTCACTCTCCACCACGGCGGCCCTTGCGCTGTTGGTTTTCGCTGCGGTCCCCCTCTTCGGCATACAGAAACAGGGGGTCAGGAGCTATCTGAAAACGTATATGGAGCCGACGGTCGTTATGCTGCCCTTCAACATTATCGGGGAGATATCCAGGACACTGGCCCTGGCCGTCCGTCTCTTCGGCAACATGATGAGCGGTGGGATGATCGTGGGAATTTTGCTGACCATAACGCCCTTTCTATTTCCAGCGGTCATGACCCTTCTCGGTCTTCTTACCGGGATGGTTCAAGCCTATATTTTCACTATTCTGGCGGCAGTTTATATCGCCGCGGCAACCCAGGCGCAGAAACATTCCCGTCACAGTGAGGAAGAAGCCTCCGCCTGATAGTGGTATAACTTAATAAAAGGAGATGATTCTTTGGACACTCTCACACTTATAGCCGTCGCATCGATCATTACTGCGGGATTCACTATTGCCCTCGGTTCCATCGGCCCTGCCATAGGGGAGGGACGGGCGGTCTCTACCGCGCTTTCGTCCCTTGCCCAGCAGCCTGACGCCTCCGCTACCATTACCCGGACGCTTTTCGTGGGACTGGCAATGATCGAGTCCACAGCCATCTATTGTTTCGTGGTCTCCATGATCCTTATTTTTGCCAATCCCTTCTGGAATCACGTGACGAGCCAGCTGGCGGGAAAGTAAGACCATGCCCATCGACTGGTTTACCGTCACTGCCCAGGCTATCAATTTTCTTCTTCTGGTCTGGTTAATGAAGCGTTTTCTCTATAAGCCGGTACTGAGAGCAATCGACGCGCGAGAAAAACGGATCGAAGAACAACTGAGCGATGCGAAAGCCCAAAAAATGGCAGCCCAGAAAGAAAAAGAGGAGTTTCAGCGAAAGAATGAGATCTTTGACCAGGAGCGTACGGAACTGATGAACGCAGCGGTTGAAAAGGCAAAGAACGAGAAAATCCATCTTCTCGAAGAAGCCCGGTCCTCCGCTGAGACCCTGCGGGCTAAATGGCGGGAGGGCCTGGAAAAGGATGCCTCCCGACTTGAGGAAGACTTTCAGAAGCGGGTGCGGAAAGATGTCTTTTTCATAGTCCGGAAGACTCTCTCCGATCTCGCAGGAGAGGAGCTTGAGAGTAAAATAATAGATCTTTTTCTCCTCAGGCTGGGGAAGATGGACGAGAAAGAACGGAAGAGCCTTGCCCCAAAAACAATGGGCCCTGATTCCTCAGTTCAGCTGAGAACGGCATTTTCGCTGACGGAAGAACAGAGGAACACGATCGGACAGGAAGTAAAAAAACTTTTTTCTCTGAAAGAAGAACCAAAGTTCACAGTGGAAAAGGACCTCGTGGCGGGCATAGAACTCGCGGTAAGCGGTCAGAAAATATCCTGGACCATTGACGACTATTTGCTGTCTTTAAGAGAGTCGGTTGAGGATGTCATGAAACCGGTAAAGAAAACCTCCTCTTCTCCGACTGATACGGAAAAAGAGGATGCCTCATTGAAAGATCCTCCCCAGTCTGACAAAAATCCTCCGGAGAAGCCTCAGAAGTCTGATTCTCCCGGTAAAGAGGAAAAGGAAAACCAATGAGGGCGGGAAGGACCGACGATCTCAAGACCCTCTATGAAAAAGCCTTTGACACCATCGGGAAGGGAGTTGAAAGCTTTTCCCCCCGTTTGGAAGCGAGGGAAGTTGGCACCGTGGAGAAAGTGAACACGGGAATTGCCACCGTATCTGGTCTTCCCGGCGCAGGGTACGAGGAACTGCTCGAATTTCCTGGGGGTGTTTTCGGCATAGCCTTCAACGTGGATGAAGACGAAATCGGCGTGGTTCTGCTGGGCGACTATTCCCACCTTTTTGCCGGAGACGAAGTTCGGCGCACTGGACGGGTTATGGACATCCCTGTGGGGCATGAACTGCTCGGCAGGGTCATTGATCCCCTGGGGCGACCCCTCGACGGCGAAGGGCCGATCCGGTCCTTACATCGTTTGCCCATTGAACGGGCTTCGGTGCCCATCATGGACAGAGCTCCGGTAACAGAACCGCTCCAGACGGGCATCCAGGTAATCGACGCCCTTATCCCCATAGGTAAGGGGCAGCGGGAGCTGATCCTTGGCGACCGTCAAACGGGAAAAACTACTATCGCTCTCGACACTATTTTGAACCAGGGACGGCAGGATGTCCTGTGCGTCTACTGTGCTATCGGGCAGAGGGCAGCTTCCGTGGCCAAGACCGTTGCCATCCTCCGGGACAGGGGAGCTCTCGAGTATACCGTGGTGATGGTGACCGAGGGGAACCAGGCCCCGGGACTCACCTATATAGCCCCCTACGCCGCGACAAGCATCGCCGAGTTTTTCATGGAGGAGGGCAGGAACGTCCTCATCGTCTACGACGATCTCACCAATCACGCCCGGTCGTACCGGGAACTGTCCCTACTTCTTCGCCGTCCGCCCGGCCGTGAGGCTTTTCCCGGTGATATCTTCTACATCCACTCCCGTCTTCTTGAGCGGGCGACGCACCTCCGGAAAGAGCGGGGAGGCGGCTCACTAACTGCCCTTCCCATCATCGCGACGGATGCCCAGAACATATCGGCCTACATCCCCACGAACCTCATCTCCATAACAGACGGACAAATTTACCTCTCCCCGTCCCTTTTCGAGCTTGGGGTACTTCCTGCCGTGGATGTGGGAAAATCCGTCTCCAGAGTCGGAGGAAAGGCCCAGCTTGCTGCCTTCCGGTCCGTCGCAGGCGATCTGAAGCTTGCCTACTCCCAGTTCGAGGAACTCGAGTCCTTCGCCCGTTTTGGAGCCCGGCTCGATGAAGATACCCGGAAAATCATGGCCCATGGAAGGAGAATTCGGGGATCTTTGAAACAGCCTGAATTTTCACCCATATCTGTTCCGGCCCAGATCGCCATCCTGCTCGCCATCAGCGCGGAACTTTTTGACGAGATTCCTCTGAACAGAATCGACGAGGCTGAACGGGCCGTGCAACAGGCCACCGAGACCATGCCTGACGACCTGAGAGAGCGGCTTTTCACCGCCGATACCTTGAAGGCAGAGGACCGGGAGGCCATCACGGAGATCGCCCGGCAGGCCCTCATGAAGTTTTTCTCGGACGAGAAGGAGAAAACTCTTCCTGCTGAAGGTGCGGCCGGTGAGCCCCTTTTTGAACCGGAGGAACCAGAGGATCTTAAATTCTCTCAAGAAGCCGAGAAGAGTGAAGTATCGGCTGCCGCCGAACACACTGCCCATGAAACGGAAGAGTCGGACGAAAAAATCCCCCCTCAAGTCTCGCCGCCCCCGAAGCCTGCCTCCGAAAAGGCGAAGAAAAAAAACCGGAGACCGGGAAAGAAAAAATCATGAGCGAGACGACGGCAAGTCTGCGAAAAAAGATAGACAGCGCATCGGATCTGCAGTCCGTTGTCAGGACGATGAAATCCCTCGCAGCATCAAGCATAGGCCAATACGAGCGCTCAGTGGCCGCCCTTGCCGAGTATTTTCGTACCGTGGAAATTGGTCTTGGAGCTGCATTCAGGGCCGCCTCCGGGAGTGAAATTTTTTTGATGCCCGAAGGCAGGAGAACAGAAGAAATACGGGCAGTGGTCTTTGGCTCGGATCAAGGGCTTGTGGGAGATTTCAATGAAACCGTCTCCGAGTACACGATTGAAACTCTGAAAAATGAAACGAAGCGGGTCAGGATCTGGTCGGTGGGGGAACGTGTGCATTCACAACTAAAGGATGCCGGTTTCGAAATGGAGGCTCTTTTCGCCGTCCCCGGGTCAGCAAAGGCAATCATCACTCTTGTTGGAGAAATCCTGCTATCAGCCTTGAGGGGCGAGAATCCCGCTGATGGTGCGGAGTTTTATCTTTTCTACAATAGCCCTCTTTCCGGAGCGGGGTATGCGCCCGAAAGAAAAAGGATCCTCCCGCTTGATCGGGAATGGATCAGGCGTATAACCGAGATTACCTGGCCGTCGAAATCTCTTCCGGAGATCCTCGACAGGGGGGATACCACCTTCGGCGGTCTTCTTCGGGAATATTTTTTCGTCTCCATTTTTCGTGCCTGTGCGGAATCACTCGCGAGCGAAAATGCGAGCCGCCTGTCCGCCATGGAACGGGCGGATCGGAATATCGACGATCTTCTCGAGGATCTTGGTCGTTCCTATCATCGTCTGAGGCAGAGCGGAATTGATGAGGAGCTTTTCGATGTTCTGGCGGGGTACGAGGTTATGTCAAAATAAATCAATCCCCGGCAGTGGTCCTAAATCCACACCCTGAAAAATAAAAAGCCTCTCAGGACTGTTCGGAGAACAGTGCTAAGGTAGTGTTTACGAAGACAACACTCTTCACCAGAGAGGTGCATTTATTATGACGGAAAAAGGCGAAGAAAATCCACATCGAACTGAAGAGCGGGGAAAGCGGCATCACATCCTTCGCAGGACTCTGGCCGGCAGTGGAACTCTTTCGGAAGGCGGGGCTTCCCCGAACTATCGACAGCGCCGTAGGAGCCGGATCCACAAGGGGATTCCGTGACAGGGAATATATAAACCTCGGCAGAAAGAAGCCCGGCCGCGACTACCGGTTTCTTGCCGTCCGAGAACGATGGGACGGCCTTCTTTCTCCCCAAAAGGAACGACAGGAAGAAGGGAAAACGGAAGCGGTTTCATCCCCCAGCCGTCCTTGCCCTGAACCTGCACAAACTGATGAAACACCGTCTTCTGCCGGAGGAATATAGGAAAAGCAGGCCGAAAACGATCCGGTTTCTCCTCTACACCATGGTTGGGAAAATAGTGACGCACGGGAGACCGGGGAGGACCCCTCTTCGCCTCTGTCATGAAGAGACTGGAGCTGCTGCAGTCCATGCCGGACTGAGAAGAAAAGCTGCGGTTCCATAAATTCCCCTGGACCATGGAAGTACATCTTCCGTGCAGATGGGGTGTACCCACAAAAGGGGAAAGACCTGAAATACCTGAAAAAGAGTAAAAAAGAAAGGAAGCGGGGAAACGAAAACGGTTCATTTCCCCGTCCGGGGAGCTATCCCTTTACTTGAGGGAACGAACCTGCGGATTTAGGGGTCTCCCTAACATTTGATATTTATTGATATTTATGGTAAGATTTATAAAATATTTGCAGTGCTGGGAGTGAGCAATATGGCGGCGACGATTA
>JAAYJB010000015.1 GCA_012523155.1 Synergistaceae bacterium
AGATCCCGAGACCGGGTTCAAGGGAGCGCGATTCAAAAGAGGACATAAGATCTGCGAAAACGACATCCCCCTGCTCAAGAGGATGGGAAAAAATCACATTGCGCTCATTGAGCTTGACTGCGATGAGATCCACGAGGACGACGCGGCACTTCAGCTTGGGGAACGGATTAAAGGTGACGGACTTGAACTCCGCGGGCCTGAGGAGGGGAAATGTTCCCTTCTCGCAGCCCGCAGCGGGCTTCTTTTCTATAACGAAGACGATGTTGATTTCATAAATGAAGACCCTGACTGGATTTTCACGACCCGACCCAATAAAACCCCTGTCACAAAAAGCACGACTGTTTCCGCGTTCCGGATCGGACCCCTTGCAGCCAGGAAAGACCAGGTGGATCGTGTCCTAAAAGTCTCGCCTCTTTCCATACTTCCGTGGATCCCTATCAAGACCGCACTTGTGACCACCGGGCAGGAAATTTACGAGGGAACGGTCCGGGATGCGTTTCTTCCGAAACTCCTGAAAAAACTTGAAACTTACGAAGCCCCTTTTCTCGGGAACACAGCCTGCCCCGATGATCGTGCAGCCATAGCCGGGGCTGCCGCTGCATGGCTCGAAAAAGGCGCACGTCTTGTCATCTGCACGGGAGGAATGAGTGTTGATGCTGACGATCTCACTCCCAGTGCTATCCAATCGGTTTGCGACGAAGTGATTTTCAGGAGAGTCCCCGTGATTCCCGGAGCAAACCTTATGCTTGCCCGAAAAGCTGATTCATTCCTTACAGGAGTACCTGCTTCCGCTGTTTTTGCCGGGCGGACGTCACTGGATATTCTTCTCGACAGGCTGTTTGCAGGTATTCCTCCCACCGGAGCCGAGGTAAGACGTTGGGGGAAAGGAGGACTGTGCAGAAACTGCGACCCGTGTTCTTATCCCGGATGTGTTTTTTCAGCACGCGGTTAAGTGAATCTCAATTGAAAGGAGTTTGAGAAATGGGAACACGCCAAATCAAGGCTGTCATCAACGGCCGGGAAATAATATCGGAGCCTGGAGTGACGATTCTGCAGGCTGCCCGGGCCAACGGAATACGGATACCCTCCCTCTGCGACCATCCTGCGCTGCCGCCCAGCGGCGCCTGTCGTGTATGCCTCGTAGAGGTGGAGAAGAACCCAAAGCTGCTTCCCGCATGCACAACACCCCTTACGGACGGCATGGTGGTATCTCCCTTCTCACCGAAAGCGGTGGCAGCACGGAAAGCTGTTGTGGAGATGATCCTCATCCGGCATCCCCTGGACTGCTTCTCCTGCGAATCCAACGGTCGATGCGAGCTTCAGAACCTCGCCTACGAACTGGGGATAGCGGAATCTCCCTTCCGGGATGAAGGCGACGTTTGTACTGAGCACGAACTGGATGATACCAATCCTTTTTTTATCCGGGACATGAACAAGTGCATCCTCTGTGGCAGATGTGTCAGGGCCTGTGACCACCAGTCAGGCTACCATGCCATCGATTTCCAGTTCCGGGGGATCCACACAATGATCGATCCCCCGATCGGGAGCAAGCTCGAGGAATCTGACTGCGTCTTCTGCGGCCAGTGCGTCCAGGTCTGCCCCGTGGGCGCCCTCGTGGAGAAGAAGGCCGTGGGCCAGGGACGGGCGTGGC
>JAAYJB010000483.1 GCA_012523155.1 Synergistaceae bacterium
CAGCCCATCTCCATGGGCCATTACTGGATGGCTCACTTTACCGCATTTTCAAGGGATTGCGAGCGGCTTCTTTTTGCTCTCGAATCCCTCAACGAATGTCCTCTGGGGGCAGGCGCACTTGCAGGTTCCACTCTCCCTCTCGACAGGGAATTTACCGCCACTCTTCTTGGTTTCCCCCGGCCGACGCAAAACAGCCTGGATACTGTCGCACAGAGGGACTATATGGCTGACTTCCACTCCTTTGCTGCCCTTTTTGCCGTCCACTGCAGCCGTCTTGCGGAGGATTTCGTTATCTATTCTTCCAGGGAATTCGGGTGGCTTCTTCTTCCTGATGCTTTCTGCACCGGATCCAGCATGATGCCGCAGAAAAAAAATCCTGATGTACTTGAACTCCTGCGCGGCAGGACGGGACAGATCATCGGTCACCTTCTCGATCTCCTGGTGACCCTGAAAGGACTGCCCCTGACCTATGACCGCGATCTCCAGGAGGACAAGCGCGGACTGCAGGCATCCCTGAAAACGGTGGATGAAATCCTTGCTGTTCTTGTCCCTCTTCTCGCCGCGGTGGAGGTCGACGGAGAGAAGGCTTCCGGTGAAATGAGCGATGGATTCCTTCTCGCGACCGACGTGGCCGAATATCTTGTTTCAAAGGGGATGCCGTTTCGCGAGGCTCATGCCAGGGTCGGCGGGCTTGTGAAAGAATGCCTTGCACGACGAAAGAACTTCTTCACTCTTTCACGGGATGAATGGAGTGAACTGCTCCCCGAGGCAGGGGAAGATTTCTTCCCTCTCCTGTCGCTCAGGTCTGCGGTGGAGCGGAGAAATACGCTGGGGGGCACGTCCTTCGGACAGGTCGCTTTGCAGATCGAAAACGGACACGCTTTCGTGAAAGCTTTTCATGAAAAATACGCGATCTTTGACAAAAGGAAGCTTTAGAATAGCGGTCTGTTGCTGAAAGAGGGCAAACTGCTTTTTCCCTTCTGCTGCAGGCTGCGGATGCGTTGTTTATGAAAAAGCCTGTGAAATTTTCGGGGAAGATTCTCCTTTTCATCTTGACGTCGCCCTTTTTTTGTGTAAAATAGTCACTTGCGCACGCCGGAAGAGTCGAGCCGTTAGCTCAGATGGCAGAGCACCGGACTTTTAATCCGGGTGTCGTGGGTTCGACTCCCACACGGCTCACCAGTTCTGCGGTCCCATCGTCCAGTGGCCTAGGACACAGCCCTTTCAAGGCTGTGACACGGGTTCGAATCCCGTTGGGACCGCCATTTTTCTTTCAGTTGCGCCGGTGTAGCTCAGTTGGCAGAGCAGCGCACTCGTAATGCGCAGGTCTCCAGTTCAAGTCTGGACACCGGCTCCAGGGTTGTCAAGGGTCCCCGCAAAAAGCGTGGACCCTTTTTTCTTACCCGCAATTTTTAAATGATCCCGAGTGGAAATTCGTGCTGTTATAATGAAAAACACATTAAGAGAATGTCGATCAGAATACGTCCGCTGGTATTTTCGAATTCCGGACAGATGTGCCGGATATTTTTTAAGTCCTCACAACCTCAGAAATGAGGCAGGATTCAGAATTGAAATAATCGAGGTGTTGATTGGTGAAGAAAACCACGCTGGAAATTATCCGGTCTTTTTCTATACGTTTCCCGATGTTGGTTAACCTGCCTCTCAATAGTGCGATCACGGAAATTTCCGCCTCATTTAAAACGAAGAACAAAGTGCTAGTCTGCGGTAATGGAGGAAGTGCCTCCGATGCATTGCATATTGTGGGCGAACTGATGAAGGGATTTAAGTTGCCTCGTTGTCTCGAAACCGAGAAACAAAAAAAGATCCGGGACATGTTTCCCGAAAACTTTTCTTTTTACGTGGAAAACCTTCAGGAAGCACTGCCTGCAATATCTCTTGTGAGTGAGATTTCACTGATGACCGCCTACATGAACGATAAGCAACCTGATCTGGTATTTGCCCAGCAGGTGTTAGGTTATGGTGCGCCCGGTGACATATTGCTCGTCCTGAGCACGTCGGGGAACTCAAAAAACGTGGTTTACGCCGCGGAAATAGCGAAAGTCCAGGGGATGAAAGTCATTTCACTGACCGGGCAAAACGGGGGAAAACTTCGGAAGGTTTCGGATATTCTCCTCAATGTCCCATTTCATGATACGGCTGTTATCCAGGAATACATGCTCCCTGTTTACCATGTGATTTGTATTGCAGTTGAAAACGAGTGTTTTGGTGAAGATGAAGAGTAAGCGAAAGGAATAATTCAACTGAACGCATGAAATTGGCTTGATATCAGTTTTTTTAAGTACGTAAGCCGATTGCCTTAAAAGAAGGAAGATGAACAGCCTGAATGCAGCAGATAGTAGAGAAAGGTATATCTCATGAATTGCGGCACAAAACAAAAGGCGATTTTTTTAGACCGTGACGGTACTGTAAATAAAGAAAAGGAATTTTTATGGAAACCGCAGGATTTTCAGTTCATTCCCGGTGCTGAAAAAGCTATTAAAATTTTTAATAATTTGGGGTATATAGTGTTGGTCATCACCAATCAATCGGGGGTGGCACGTGGATTTTATGCCGAGGAAGACGTAATTAAGCTGCATTGTCATATAAGCGGTCTTTTGAGGAAGCAGCGTGCAGTTATTGACGCTTTTTATTTTTGCCC
>JAAYJB010000484.1 GCA_012523155.1 Synergistaceae bacterium
AAGGATCTCGAATACCTGGTGAATATAGACAGCCAGTCCAAGGACCCTGAAGGAGTGGCGAAAATCGGTGCCTTCTTCGAGAAAGCCTTTGCTGAAATCGGCTGGTCGGTCGAAAAAAAAGAACTTGACCCCTCCCTGGCACCAAGCCTGAAGTTCACCAACGGAGAACCTCCATACGACGCATTCCTCCTCGGGCATCTTGACACGGTATTCCCGAAGGGAACCGTATCCGAACGTCCGTTCTCAAGAGATGAGAAACGGGCCTACGGCCCGGGTGTAAACGACATGAAATCCGGCCTGCTCTTCGGACTGTATGCAGCCCGCGCTCTCACCGAATCTAAGGCGAAAGGGTCCTTCTGCATTGTTTACAACAGCGAGGAGGAGATCGGATCCCGGCATGCCCGTTCATGGATAGAGGATCTGGCGAAGCAGAGCAGGACGGCTGTCATCCTGGAACCGGCACGGCCCAACGGGAACCTGATGAACGAACGGAAGGGGCTGGGCCGCATCGAGGTCACGTTCAACGGGAAAGCCGCCCACGCGGGCGTAGAACCGGAGAAGGGCGTGAGCGCCGTTAACGAGATGGCCTGCTGGATCCTGGGACTTCACAGCCTCACGGATTTCGAAAAGGGTACCACCCTCAATGCCGGCCTGGTTTCAGGGGGAACCGGAGCGAATGTTGTCCCTGAAAAGGCATCCATGACAGTGGACGTTCGCATCAGGGTCCCGGAGGAAAAAGACCGGATAGCGGCAAAAATTGCCGAACTCAGGGCCAATCCTGCCACACCGGGAATATCAGTGGATGCCGACTTCTTCCTTACAAGACCCCCCATGAATCCCACTCCGAAAACCATGAAACTCTGTGCCCTCGTGGAGGAAGTTGGACGCCAGGCGGGAGTGGACGTACGCTGGCAGGGAACGGGAGGCGGTTCGGACGGGAACTTCACTGCTGCAATGGGTGTCCCCACCGTGGACGGGCTCGGGGCAATGGGAGGCGGTTCACATTCGGTCACCGAATATATCGAGATCGGAGAGCTTCCCTCAAGGTTTGCCCTTCTTCTCGGTGTCCTGGAACGGATACCGGAGGCAGAATTTTAGGCCATGACGTCAAGGGGAATCATCAGGGCAGTCTGCACCGCACCGAAGAAAGGCATTCAGAAAAAAGACATTGGAAAAGGACTGCTGATCTCCGGAAAGGGGCTCGAAGGCGACGGGCATTTCGGTTTCGCCCACCGCCAGGTAAGCCTTCTTGACGCTTCCGAGATCGAGCGGATGAAGAAAATCATTCCCTCGCTTTTCTACGGAGCATTTGCAGAAAACCTTGTGACGGAAGGAATCGACCTCAAAGCACTGGTTCTCGGAGACATGCTCCGCATCGGAAAAGCGCTGCTCCGCGTAACCCAGATAGGGAAGGAGTGCCATTCCAGGTGCGCCATATATGAAGCAGCGGGGGACTGCATAATGCCCCGGCTGGGCATTTTCTGCGAGGTGCTTTCGGGCGGACCGGTACAAACGGGAGACACGATCGAGATTGTTCCCGAGCCGTCCGGAGACTGCATCGTCCGCAGGAAGATCCTCC
>JAAYJB010000485.1 GCA_012523155.1 Synergistaceae bacterium
CCGTTGATTTCAGTTTCCTTCGCGTCCTCGTATTCCACGTCAGTCATGGCTTCTGCCACGATTTCGTCCACGACGGCGAAGGCTCCGTCGAGTCCTTCTTCGCCGTCCACTTCGCCGAAGAAAGCGACCATGTCACCCTTCGGGGAGACGAACATGGTTCCGAGCCTGGAGTCCGCAGGTTGCCACGAGTCGGGAAGGGTAAACTGGATCCCGGCCTTCTCCATGGCATAGGTGCCGGCAAAGGCGGCAGCGGAAGAAAGAACGGCAAGAGCGACAAGAACAGTGACAACGAACAACTTTTTCATAGCGGAACCCTCCTGGAATAGTATGATTTTCACCGCAAATACACTGCAAAAAACCTGAAAAAAGGAACCCCTGTCCTCCTTTCACGCGGGGTTATGTCAAAAAATAACAATAATATCTCTAATAAAATATATTAATATGTAATAAAATGCAGAGAGGGGTTTTTCTTGCTAATAGTAGCACTTTTTTGTCGTTGTGCAAGGCGGTTCTCTGGTGAAGCTGAAAAAATCAGGGGTATTTTTCCTTTCACGAGCCTTATAATAGCTCTGATCCTGAAAAGAAACAGATCATCCAGGCGGGGAGTGTATTTATGAAAAATCTGCTCATCACCGGAGGAACTCTCTGGAACGGAAAACAGTTTGTCCGTGGGAACGCCCTGCTTCTTTCAGGGGGCCTCATCAAGGCGGCGGGGCGCGAAGAGGATGTGCGCGCGGCAGCGCCTTCCTCATGCCCGGTTCTCTGCCTTTCGGGGGAATCGGTGCTTCCCGGCATCACCGACGCCCATATTCATCTCACGACCTGGGCGAAGCAGAAGACCCTCCTTGATCTTTCACCGGCGGAATGCCTCCCCGATATGCTCTCCATGGTGAAGGCGGAGGCTGCAAAAATTGCACCGGGCCGGTGGATCAGGGGATGGAACTACAATGAAATCCGCTGGCCCGGAGGGCGGTCCGTTACACGGGAGGACCTGGACTCTCTCGGCATACCGAACCCGGTACTCCTCCAGAGGGTATGCACCCACGTGAATGCGGCGAACAGCAGGGCCCTGGAGCTTTCAGGTTTAGAAAGCGAAGACGGGGTACTCCTGGAAAGGGAGGCGATCCCGGCACTTCGGGCCATGGAGCGGGATGTCTTTTCCCGTTCGGCCGTCAGGGAGGCCCTCAGAAAAGGGCTCATCGAGCTGGCGTCCCATGGCATCACGTGCGTCCACCCCTGCGGTGCCGATGATTACGGTATGGAGGAAGACCTTGCCCTCTACTCGGATCTCAACAGGGATCATTCGCTGCCCCTCCGCGTTTTCACGTACCACGATACGCTTCCCTACCCCTCACTTCCATCGGGATTCGGCGACGGCAGGGTCCATTACCAGGGGCTCAAGATATACCTCGACGGGAGCCTGGGAGGGCACACGGCAGCCCTCTCGTCCCCCTACTCCGACGATGTCTACGAGGAGGGAAGGCTCAACTGGACCGATGAGGAGGTTTATGAGAAGCTTTGGTCGGCAAGGAAACGGGGCCTCCAGACCATGCTCCACGCTATAGGCGACCGGGCCCTCGACCAGGGGCTCAGGTGCATCGAGAGGGTGGATGAAGAATTCGGAAGGGACGGATTGAGGGACAGA
Organism: Synergistaceae bacterium; assembly: GCA_012523155.1. Classification (GTDB taxonomy): domain Bacteria; phylum Synergistota; class Synergistia; order Synergistales; family Aminobacteriaceae; genus Aminivibrio. The sequence continues at coordinate 1,646 of JAAYJB010000485.1, forward strand.
ATAAACCATGTGATGGTCTGTCGTCCCGACCAGCGGCGAAAACTTGCCTTCCTCGGTCTCTTCTGTGACATCCAGCCCGCCTTCGTGGCGAGCGACATGAATATGGCGGAAAAAAGGCTCGGCGCAAGACGCCTCTCCTGGGCCTACTCCTGGCGTTCTCTCCTGCAGGAAGGCCTTACCGTTTCGGCCTCGAGCGACGCTCCCGTAGAGTCGGTGAACCCGTGGCATGCGGTCCGACATCTCATGGATCGTTCAGGAGTGGACGGGAAGGAAGTCTTCCGCCCGGAAGAACGGCTCTCCCTTGAAGAGGCACTGCCTCTTCTCACGTCGAATCCCTGGATATCCATCGGGCTCGGAAATTCCTTCGGACGTCTCGCCCCGGGGTATGCCGCGGATCTTGTCGTCCTTGACCGGGACATCTCCGGTGCGTCCGGCAAAGACCTGTTCCCTGTGTCGCCCTCTTACGTGTTTTCCGGCGGCGTTCTTTCCAGAGGGAGCCTGGAGGACTGGCCCCGGTTCGAACAATAGCCTGCTGAAAGAAAATCAATCTTAATAACTCCGGATCGGATTTCAGATTCCGGGGTTTTTCGTATTGGAGGCTAACTATAATAATGTAAAATTTGCAAATATATGTCTATTTACAATAATGCGAAAATATCTTATGATGCAAGTCCGGTAAAAGTTTATCGATGTTTTCCCGCCCTCTCCTCCTTTCTCCCCATCCTGTGCGGGATACGGGAAAGGGGGAGTTCACGTGAGCAAAAGGAAAGGAAGAATCTTCTCGATCCGGGCGATATTGGTTGTTCTCTGCTGTCTCCTGTTTATTTCTCTGGCTGAAGGAGCCCAGCGCTATTATGTCACTCCGAACGGTACAGGAAACGGAAGCTCCTGGGCTGACGCTTTAGGCGAGTCCGGGTTCAGGAACGAGTTAGTCGCTGCCGGCGATGGGTATGAGTTCTGGGTGGCAGCTGGAAAGTACCGGCCTTCAGACACAGATCGGATCGTATCGTTCAGTCTGAAAAGCGGTGTGTCCCTTTACGGAGGGTTCGCAGGAAACGAGACGGAGTTGAGCCAGAGAGACTGGTCTGCCAACATTACCGTTCTGACGGGGGATCTGGATTTTAACGATACCACCGATGCCCACGGCGTGACCCTGACGGCAGACGATATAAATTCCGCCGGGAAAGGGAACAGCTATAGTGTTCTATTCGCCCTGAACGTCTCCGACACTGCCGTCCTGGACGGATTCGTCATCACCGGGGGGAACTCGGACGAAGGTTCGGAACCGCTGAACCAGGGTGGCGGCATGCATGCTGTGAACAGCAATGCGGTGATCCGCAACTCCTCGTTTATCGGGAATTTCGCCCTGTCAAGAGGAGGGGGTATTTATGCATCCCTCAGCGGTTCCCGGATGACAAACTGCTATTTCTCGGGAAACACCTCGGACCGGGGCGGCGGAATGCATATTGAGAACAGTGACGGGGTAATCCTCGAAGACTGCACTTTTTCAGATAATCTCGGGCTCTACAGGGCCGGAGGACTGTCCCTCAGGAATTCTGACGTCAGGGTGTCATCCTCCACTTTTTCCGGGAACAGGGCTTTCAACGGGACCTCGTGGGGCGATGGTGGAGCTCTTTTCAGCGAACTTGGCTCTCCTGTTCTGACCAACTGCACCTTCTCCGGCAACAGGGCGTCTTACGGAGGAGGGATGTATTTCGGGGAACAGGACGGAATAGTGATCAACTGCACTTTCTCCGGCAACGAAGCGGATTTTGGCAGCGGACTCTTTGTCATCAACGGGACTCCGGACGTGAAGAACTGCATTTTCTGGAACGACGGGGGAGGAAACGAGATCGTGGAAAACGGCGCTGTCGCCGTGGTCACCCGATCCGTGGTCCGGGACGGCTTTCTCACG
>JAAYJB010000095.1 GCA_012523155.1 Synergistaceae bacterium
CCGCCGAGTGTGGACAGCGTGTACGGAGGGTGGCCGAAATAGCCCGGGATGAGGTGTCCCAGGAGGGCATAGAGCAATGCCGCCAGTGCGATAAGCGGAAGAGCGGGACGTACGGCTCTTCTGGCCGCTTCAAGGATCAAGGCGATCAGGAGGAATGCCATTACGACCTGTGATGTGCCGGTAGGTATGCCATATTGCCCCATGATCCCGTCATAGTTAAAAAATGCGTACATGCACAGAAATATACCTGCCGCAGTAAGGGCGAGATCCGCGATCCATTGTCTCCGCTGCCGCATGTTTCCGCCAAGGAAGATCAGAACAAAGGCAAAAGAAAGGTGAACTGCCCTTTCCCTGATGTCGGGCATGAATGCGTAAACGGGCAGAATGATCTGGTATGCTGCGAAAATTGCCGAGGCGATGGCCACATATTTTGCGGTGCGCAAGAAAAACAGCTCCTTCCCTGTACCCGGCGGATCAGTTACCTGTTGTTCGGGGTTATTCCTTGTACTCCTTTACTTCAAACCCGATCTCTCTGTAGTAGCGGAGTGCGCCCGGATGGACCGGCGCTTTAAGGAGGTTCACGTCTTCAAGCTGTATCAGCTTCATGGCAGGGTGGGTTTTCTCCCATACGGGCCTGTTTTCCCAGAAAGCCCTGGTTATTTTGTATACCACGTCTTCAGAGACATCCAGGGTCGCATAGGCTCCAACTATCTGCCCTATGGTGTTAACGTCGTAATCCACACCGCTGTATGTGCCCGCAGGTATGACGCGCCTGGAGTACTGCCCGGAGATTTTCTCATAGGCCCAGTCATCCAGCCCGAGCAGGCGGATGGGCATGGTGGCCGCGATTTCGGAAATCATACCCGCTGGGACCGAACTCGATGTGGCAAAACCTATTGCCCTGTCGTTCTTTACCGCCTGGACGCCTTCGTTTAAGTCGATCAGCACCATGGTGACATTGTCTTTTATTCCGAGCGCATCGAAAACAGTCTCCGTGACCTTTACACCAGCACTTCCGGCACCGCCGGGGATAAAGCGTTTCCCGACGAGTTCCTTTAGATCATTAATGCCGCTGTCCTCGCGGACGACCCAGTGCATGATGATTCCCGGAAGGGGCCAGAGGCTCCTGATTTTTTCATAGCCTCCTTCGCTGAAGTCACCCTTGCCCTGTCTTGCTGAGGATATGAGCGTTGTCGGGGATGTAAAGACGAAGTTTTCCCGGATCCTGCTTTCCTTGACGTTAACCATGGATCCGGGGCTTTCTTCTATGGTGACTTCTATGTCAGGCGCTCCCTCCATGATGGCACCGGCCTGGCCGACGGCAAAAGCGTAGTACACCGATGCCTGCCGTGCGCTTTTCAATATAAGGCGTACTTTTTCCTCTCCTCCCGCTCCTGCGGCAAAAACTGCCGCCAAACACGCAGTCAGCACTGCAACCCATACTCTCTTCATTGATTTTTCCTCCTCGCATCAGAAATTCCGCTATTATAAACATTAAACAGGCAGATTTGTCAAACGTTAACTCAATAGCAGGTTATAGTCATCTGCGTTTTGCCCGGACCTGTTTCAGCTGTTGTTCACCGGAACGGTGCTGATGGATTCAGAGAGAAAAGCTGAATTTTTTGCACGACAGTCGGGATCAAAAAACTTGAATTTTCGCCGGAGGGATGGTACTATGTCCCCTGTTCACGAAAAGGTGCATTGAGTGTTTCCTTTTCGAGGCGGAAAGGGCGCGGGCCTGTAGCTCAGAGGATAGAGCGACAGCCTCCTAAGCTGTAGGTCGGCCGTTCGAATCGGCCCAGGCTCGCCATTATTTAGCCGGAATACGAAACGGAGTGAATGCCCATGAGAATCCTCGTCAAAAGGCGGATTATCATGGGCTTTGTCATTTCCTTCCTGGCTTATTGTCTTGGGGCGCCGGTGTACGTTCTCTCCGTGTCCCGCAGAGACGGGGAAACTGTTTTTCGGAGGATCGTTTCCCCAAGTACCCCGATCGTGTTCGGATATATCCATTCCGTGGAGAGAACTCCGGTTGAAGATGAGCTGCGCGCTGCAGGGGGCAGGTTCTGGCAGTGGGAAGTCCGGGTGCGTTCTCACAACGCAGGCCTTCCGTCGGAGCCGGGGAGCTGCGGCCGGTTTTTTCCGGGAGAAGAGTTCATGGTTTTCCGGGGCGGACGTCTTTCATTCCCGATGATGAGGTACCGCGCAGGAAACGACGCCGTCGGGGAAAATACCCTTCGGATAGCCGGAGAAAAATGGCTTTTGCATGATCTTTTCCCCGGAGAACTTCTTTTTTTTAAAGTGGACAGGATGTGTGCCGTGGAGTATTTTCTTTCTCATTAAGAGAATACGATAAAAAGCGATTTACAATTCGCTCATTGGGGATTTTTTGCTGCTGTGCTAAAATAACTTCGGCTTTTTGCCCGTCCCCCTCTGGACCGGGGGGACGGTTTTTCCTATTACACAAGGGGGTACCTGCATGAGTACGGACTATAAAAATACGCTGAACCTTCCCGAAACAGATTTTCCCATGAGGGCAAACCTGGCGAAAAGGGAACCTGGTTTTCTCGAGTTCTGGAAGGAACGGGACATTTCGGGAAAGATGCTCAAGAACAGGGAAGGTGCTCCGTCGTTTGTCCTTCATGACGGGCCTCCCTACGCAAACGGGCATATTCATATCGGGACGGCATTCAACAAGATCCTTAAGGACTTCATCCCCAAGTATAAGGCCATGAAGGGGTTTTACGCCCCCTATGTCCCGGGGTGGGACACCCATGGCCTTCCCATCGAACTGCAGGTCATCAAAAACCTGAAAGTCTCGAAGGATGATGCAGACCCCGTTCTCCTGCGGGAGAAATGCACGGAACACGCGCTGAAGTTCCGTGATATCCAGCGAGAGGAGTTTATCCGTCTCGGGGTGCTCGGTGACTGGGAAAACCCCTATATGACCCTCGCTCCGCACTACGAGGCCGCACAGCTCGGCGCCTTCGCCGAGCTTGTGAAAAAAGGGCTGGTGTACAAGGGACAGAAGCCCGTCTATTGGTGCATCGACTGCCAGACGGCCCTTGCCGCTGCGGAGATCGAATACTGGGACGAGTCATCGCCCTCCATCTTTGTTGCCTATTCCATGCCTGAAGCGGGGAAGATCCACGCATCCCTCGAGGGAAAAGACGTAAACGTCATCGTGTGGACCACCACCCCGTGGACGCTTCCTGCGAGCCTTGCGGTAGCCGTTGGGGGAGACCATGATTACGGATTCTACAGGTCGGGAGACAAGATTTTTCTTTTCGCAAAAGCCCTTCTTGAGAGCGTTGCAGCTGAGACGGGACTTTCTTTCGAGGAGATCCTTGTGGTCAAGGGAAGGGAACTTGAGAAGCACAAGGCTATTCACCCCTTCTATCCGGAAAAGGAAATCCTTATCCTTCTCGCAGACTACATTCTTCTTGATACGGGAACGGGATGCGTCCATACAGCACCCGGTCACGGCGTTGAGGACTACGAGTCGGGCGTGAAGTATGGTCTCGATGTGTACAACCCTGTGGATGACAAGGGGTACTACAAGAAAGGCACCGGACTGGTAGAGGGGCTTTCAATTCATGAAGGCTCACGCAGGATCCTTGAGATCCTCACCGAAAGTGGAAGGCTCCTGGGGAGCAGTTCCATAAGCCATTCATATCCTCACTGCTGGAGATGCAAAAAACCTGTCATCTTCAGGTCTACTGACCAGTGGTTTGTCTCCGTCTCCGACTTCCGGGAGAATGCCCTGAAGTGCATCGAAGAGGACGTTCGGTGGATCCCGGAATGGGGCAAGGAGCGGATCTACAACATGGTCCGTGACCGCTCTGACTGGTGTATCAGCAGGCAGCGGATCTGGGGAGTTCCTATCCCGGCCTTTTACTGCGAGGATTGCGGGAAACCGGTCCTCACAGAGGACCGGATCCACTCAGTGCAGAAACTTGTGGAAAAGGAAGGCTGCTCTGCGTGGTGGCGGTTGTCTCCGGAGGAACTGCTGGGCGATCTGTGCGTATGCCCCCATTGCGGCCGAAAGCATCTCAGAAAAGAGACGGACATCATGGATGTCTGGTTCGACTCCGGTTCGAGTCACGCCGCCGTCCTCAAGGTGCGGCCGGAACTGAAGTGGCCTGCCGATATGTACCTCGAGGGAAGCGACCAGCACAGGGGATGGTTCCAAACCTCCCTTCTCACGTCGGTGGGCATGTACGGGAAACCTCCATACGAGCAGGTCCTCACCCATGGGTTCATCGTGGACGGTGAGGGAAAGAAGATGTCCAAGTCCCTGGGCAACGTGGTGAGCCCCCAGGAGGTCATAGACCAGTACGGCGCGGATATTCTCCGCCTCTGGGTCGCTTCCACCGATTACAGGAACGACATCAGGATCTCCCAGGGGATAATCAAAAACCTGAGCGAGTCGTACAGGAGGATACGAAACACTGCCCGGTATCTTCTCGCCAATCTGAAGGATTTTGTTCCCGGAAGGGACGATGTCCCTTCCGAAAAGATGGTGGAGATGGACAGGTGGATACTGCAGAAGCTCAACGGAGTGATCGAGAAATCGAATGCTGCGTACAACGACTATGAGTTCCATATACCCACCTTCGCGATCCACCAGTTCTGCGTGAACGAGCTGAGTTCATTCTATCTCGACTCAAGCAAGGACAGGATGTATGCCGACGGGACAGAATCAATCAGCAGGAAGAGCGGGCAGACCGCCATGTGGGTGGTGCTTTCATCCCTCACCCGTATGCTTGCCCCCGTTTTGAGCTTTACTGCCGAGGAGATCTGGCAGGAGATGCGCAGTATAGACAGTGGGCTGCCTGAAAGCATTTTCCTTTCCGACTGGCCCGAAAAGGTCAATATTCCCGGCGGCAGGGAACTTGAGGAGAAGTGGTCGAAGGTCCTGACCGTTCGTTCCGCGATCAGCCGTGTACTTGAGAACGCACGGACGAAAAACATAATTGGCCATTCCCTTGACGCGAGAGTCGAAGTTGAAAGAAATTCTGCACCGGAAGCCGCGTCAGCATTCACTGACGAGGATCTTCGGGTGTTTTCAATCGTCTCCGGGTTTTCCTGGGTGGACGAGATCAGTGATATGGCTGTGGTCCAAATTGACGGCGAGACCTCTGTGAAGGTGGGAGTCGACAAAGCCCGCGGGGAAAAATGCCCGAGATGTTGGCAGTATACGGAAAAGGGCAATGAAGACGGACTTTGCCCGAGGTGCGCCTCGGTCCTCTCCAAGTGAGAAACTGACTCTGAACGATCAATGATACAGGATGACGCCCCCGGGCTTCTTTTGCCGGAAAATGGAGAGGACTCCGGGGGATTTTCTGATTCACAGGACGGATCACTTGAAATCCTCAACGCGAAAGAGGAGGATTCAGGGGTCCGTCTTGATGTTTACCTGGCCTCACGACTGGGCATTACCCGGTCTTTCGCCCGCAGGCTTATCGATGACGGAAACGTAAGCCTCTTCCCCGAAAAAAAAGCGAAACCTGCCCTGCGAATGGGGGAGGGATCAACGGTCCGAGTTGTTCTTCCTCCTCCGGAATCTCTCGATCTGGAACCCGAGGAGGTTGCCTTCGGAGTCGTTTATGAAGACGAACATATTATCGTTGTGGACAAGCCGAGCGGGGTCGTTGTTCATCCTGCGCCTGGAAACTGGCACGGAACGCTGGTTCACGGCCTTCTGTACCGCTTCAGGGATTTCGGGGCCTTCAATAACGTTCTCAGGCCGGGCATCGTACACAGGCTTGACGCTACCACATCCGGGCTCATGGTCGTGGCAAGGGAACAGAAAAGCCTGGAAAGCCTGCAGGAACAGTTCAGGCAGAGAACTGTCTTGAAAAAATATCTTGCCCTTGTCCATGGCAAAATAAAGCAGCCTTCCGGCCGGATCGACCTGCCTATTGGAAGGAGTTCTGCAAACCGTCTTAAAATGGCGGTCGCAGTGGACGGGAGACATGCAGTGACAAAATACAGGGTGCTATGGCGGAGAAAGGGGTACTCATTTCTGGAATGTACCATAGAGACGGGGCGGACTCATCAGATCCGGGTCCATCTGGGCTTCCTGGGCCACCCCATAGTGGGTGACAGTCTCTATGGCGGGGACAAAAAAACAGCCGCCATTCTGGGCAGAGTGTTTCTTCATTCCTGGAAGCTTTCTTTTCTTCACCCGGCAACCGGTACGAGGATGTCGTTCACTTCGATCCTTCCTGACGCCTTGACAGGGCAGCTTCAGGATGTTCTTTCCACAGTCCTGGACTGATCTGCAGGGTGCGGGGACTGGTATAGGTTACGTGGGCGATGGCGTTGCCGGGAATTGACCTGACGTTTTTTTTCTCAGTGTAGTCCACCTGTATCTTTGCGGCGTTTTTTGCCCTGCTGTACCAGGCTGCCAGTGAAGCGGCAATTTCAATGGAGTCATCCCTGGGACTCATGCCTCTTCCCGGGGTTTTCAGAATGACATGAGCGCCGGGGATCTCGTGGACGTGGAACCAGAGGTCGGTAGGGGAAGCGCACCTGAAGGTGACATACCTGTTTCCCCTCGCGTTCAGTCCGACATAAATGAGATCCTCTCCATTTTGAAACTGTATGTGGGGAGGAGTGCTCTCCTTTTTTTTCTTTCCCAGCCTTTTTTTCTCCGGAGAAACCCAGTCAAGGATATCAGCCGCCGCAGCGGCCAGAAGGTCGGGATCGTCGATGGATTCCAGCGCCTCAAGCTGTTCCTCCAACTCCTGTATCCCTTCCTCGAGAGAGAGTATCCTGCCCTTTGTCTCGTTGACGTCTATTTTCCCTTTTTTGTATTTTCTGAAATACTTTTCGGCATTCTGGGAGGGTGAGAGTTTTTCATCGAGCTGTATGCGAACCTCTTCGCCTGTCTCCCAGTCAGTCAGGATCACTTCCTTTGCTCTCGGCGGTATGGAGTCTTTTGCTGCAAGAATGAGATCACCGGACTTCCTGAATTCATCCGCTTTTTCAGCCATTGCCGCCTGGTTCCGCAGCCCATCCGCATGACGTATCCTGCTTCGTATCTCTTTCGATACCATCTTCCGTACTTTCGCAAGGGTGTGTTCCCTGTGATCCGAAAATGCAGCGGAGATGATTTCCTGACCTGCACCTTCAAGAATGCCGCCGGGCACGCTTTCTGCTCCCGGGAGAAGATCGGGAAAAATGGTGAGATAGGTGCCGATTTTCTGGAGGACCAGCCCGGATACCGGTGCGTTTTCGTCCAGAAGGGATGAAAGGCAACCGGCCCAGTACCCGGAAGACTTTTCATCCCAAAGACTGGCAATATTCTTTGCAAGACCTTTCCCTATCCCCGTGAGGTTTGAAAGTTCCCCGGCGGACCGGATGGATTGCCCCGCTTCCCATTCCCGGCCTTTCAGTGGGGGCGGGGGAGTATAGCTGATTCCGGGGAGAAGCATCCTGTACCGGTTCATGTCTCCGTGAATATGTTTTGCCGGTTCGAGGATGGTCCCTACGCTGTCGAGAATGAGAAGATTACTGTTCCTCTCAGTTCCCTCGAAAACAAGCCTTACATGAACCGGAAAACCGGCGCCGACCATCCGTTCAGCCCGGAAAACCAGGACGCGGTCATTGTTAAGTTGTTTCACGGAAATGAAGGAGCCGTTCAGAAAATTGCTCTTGAGGGCTTCTCCGAAGGAAGATTTGCCCGTCCGTGTTTTTTTCAGGAATGAGATCATGGGGTCGTCTACAATACCGCAGCCGTAGCTTCGGGGGTTCCACGAGAATAGAAGCCAATTGCCTTTTCGTGTGACCCGAAAGGCTGCCCATGAATCGCCTGTTTCTATTTTCCCTATCCTGGCGGGGAAGAGGGTTTCCGAAAGAGCTTTAGAAAGAGCTTTAAAGAGTTCAGGTCCTGAGGACACGGAAATCACCTTTTCCTGATCGTTGATTTTAAAACCATAGATTATCTCAGTATTGGACGCTTGACAAGTCGGCTTCTCCTCATTACAATAATCGCCGTTGGTCTGCCGGGGCTGTGGCGCAGAGGGAGCGCGCTTCCTTCGCACGGAAGAGGCCGGGGGTTCGAATCCCCCCAGCTCCACCAGATTCCGCTGTTGCGGTTTCAATCGAAGTCCGCTACAATATCGGGGCGTAGCGCAGTCTGGTTAGCGCACCTGCTTTGGGAGCAGGGGGTCGAAGGTTCAAATCCTTTCGCCCCGACCAGTAACAAGAGGTGCGGGAATAGCTCAGTTGGCTAGAGCGATGGCCTTCCAAGCCGTAGGTCGCGGGTTCGAATCCCGTTTCCCGCTCCATTTTTTTATAACAGGCGCCTGTAGCTCAGCCGGACAGAGCAACGGCCTTCTAAGCCGTGGGTCGCGGGTTCGAATCCTGCCGGGCGCGCCAGAATAGCATGGTGAGCGTAGTTCAATCGGTTAGAGCACTGGACTGTGGCTCCAGATGTTGGGGGTTCGAGTCCCCTCGCTCACCCCATTAAAAATGAGCGCCCGTAGCTCAGTGGATAGAGTCACAGACTTCGGATCTGTTGGTCGCGGGTTCGAATCCTGCCGGGCGCGCCAGATAAATACAGCCGGTACGCTGCACATCACACTTCAAAAGCACTCTGGTCCAGACCTTAGAACAGGTTTTCAGGGATAAATCCCGGAAACCTGTTTTTTGATGCGGCGGATGTACTTTGAAAAAATTTCCTGACGTGAAAGCTAAAAAAAAGAAGAGACAACACACTTGCAGGATTCCTGGCTACCCGGGCAGAAATGAAGAATGGACTGAAAAGCAGAAAAAAGGCAAAATGGAAAATACAGGTTGACATCTCAATTTGAACCGCTATAATATACTTCCGTCGAGTCAAGGAACGGACTGTTAGCTCAGTTGGTAGAGCAGCTGACTCTTAATCAGCGGGTCGTGGGTTCGAGTCCCTCACAGTCCACCAG
>JAAYJB010000096.1 GCA_012523155.1 Synergistaceae bacterium
AATTTCTCCACAATATTGGAAAAACCGCACAAATAGAACCAAATTGAACGGGAAAATTATAAAACCGGTTGTTTTAAGCTCCTGCCATTTCCAGGAGGGCCTTCTTCGTCCGTTCTTCCGCATTGAGCAGATGGCGGGAAACCGCCATTTCGACCTTATCGGGATCATGCTGCCTCAGCGCGGCGATTATTTCACTGTGTTCTTTAGAAACCTGTTCAATGACTTCTTCGCGGAAGGGCCCGTTTTCGGCGAAATATCGTATCCTTTTGGCATGAACACTCAGGTTTGCCAGGGATTCAAGAATGAGCGGGTTTTCAGTATGCCCTGCAAGAAGTCCGTGAAGCGCAGTGTCGGATTCCTGGTATGCCTCGAAATCATCGGGGTGCTTGATAACTTTTTCGAGCTTCACTTCAACAACACCGATCTCCTCATCGGTACATCCGACCGCAGCATCCCTGGAAACTTTTGATTCCAGAAGCCTGCGAAACTCCCAGATATACCTCGACCGCTTTTCACTTACCTGTGTGACAACCGCTCCCTTGTTTCTTTCAATATCCACCAGGCCGATCCCCTCAAGCCGCAGAAGCGCTTCCCTAACCGGAGTAGTGCTGACGCCGAATTCTCCGGCCAGTTTGTCTATCTGGAGAACTTCACCGGGCCGGTACGAGTTGTTGATGATCATCTCCTTGATCGTTTCGAAGACCTGATCACCCAAAGAATGGAAAATATGATTCGCCAAAGGCTCCAACTCCTCTCACGGAATACCACAACTTTGTATTTTACCATTTCGAAAAGAATTTTCCATAACCTGATTGATTTAAATAGAGAGACATGACATTGCCTTCCAGTCTTCCAGCGTTATAATTGACATAAAACAAACTACATGATAGATTTTTCCAGGGTTACATGGAAAACCCCTAGATATGGTATCCGGATATGGAGTATCTCAGAAAAATCAGGTACCGGGGAGGAAAAAACATATGATCGTTCAGTCAAGGAAAATGGAAAACATTCCCTTTTCCCCTATCAGGAAAATTTTCGCGGAAGTGGAAAAACTGAAGAAAGAAGGTCTGGATATTATAGGCCTTGGCATCGGAGAGCCGGATTTTGCCACCCCTTCACACATAACCGAGGCTATGGCCGCCGCTACCAGGGGGGGAGCGACGCACTACACGGCCAACAAGGGCATACTTGGTCTCCGTGAGGCAGTTTGCAGAAAGCTAAAGGTTGACGACGGTCTTGAGTACGATCCGGAAGAGATCATCTGCACCGTCGGGGTTTCAGAAGGAGTGTTCGTTTCCCTCAGCAGCTTTCTTGACCCCGGTGATGAAGTTCTCGTGCCGGATCCTTCATGGGTGAGCTACTCCCATATCCCCGTGATGAACGGTGCTGTTCCCAAAGGGTATCCTCTCAGGGAGGAGAATGATTTCCAGATCGATGTTGCCGACCTTGAGCGTCTTTTGACTCCGAAAACAAAAATTCTTGTTATCCTGGATCCTTCCAATCCAGTGGGATCTGTTCAGGAAAAGGACACCCTTGAAAAGGTAGCGGAGTTTGCCGTTCGCAATGACCTCCTGGTGATTTCCGATGAAATCTACGAAAAAATAATATATGACGGAAAAAAACATATCAGCATTGCCTCCTTCCCGGGAATGAGGGAGCGCACGATCGTTCTTAACGGTTTTGCGAAGGCATACGCCATGACAGGGTGGCGCATAGGCTACATTGCCGCTCCTGCTGAGCTTGTGGCTGTAATGAACAGGATGCACATGTACATCGTCACCCATACAGGCGTTCAGGCCCAGTGGGGAGCCCTGGCAGCCCTTGAGGGCCCTCAGGATCCCGTAGTGGAGATGGTGGAGGAGTTCCGGAAGCGAAGGGATTTTGTCTGCCGCAGGATCGGCGAGATGAAAAAAGTTTCATGCCGCGTGCCGGGCGGCGCATTCTATGTCTTCCTGAATATCAGGGAAACCGGTATGAATGCCGAGGATTTCACCCGGTTCCTGCTTCATGAGGCGCACGTGGCTGTTGTTCCCGGGACAGCATTTGGCGCTCATGGCGAAGGATATGTGCGTATATCTTACGCCGCATCTCTTGAGAACCTTGAAAAAGCCATGGATCGTATGGAGAACGCCCTCCGGTCTCTATAAAATCGTGAAGACCGGCAGTCTGAAGATTCGCGGGGAAGGATTTTCATCTTCCCCGCGAATCTTTTTTTTGGTACAGTAAGAACAGAAAGAGCGTGGAAAAGAGGAGAAAAAAATAAAAAAGTCACAGAATACCTTTTTGGCAGTAAAGCCGGGACACCTCGTCTCCGCTGTTTTTATGGAGAGGCCCAATCGTTTCCTCGTCCGGTGCCGCATAAACGGTAATGTGGAAGAAGCTTTTCTCCCCAATCCGGGAAGGCTCCGTGAAATACTCCTTCCTGATACCGAGTTGTTTGTATCTGCTGACGACAGGAATCAAAAAAGAAAAACACGATATACAGTGATCGCAGCCCGGAGAAAGGGAAAACCTGTTCTTCTTCATACGCACATGTCCAACAGTGTCGTGGAGAATCTCATTCTGAACAGGAGGATCACCGGGCTGGAGGACTGGACGGTCGGGAAAAGGGAAGCGACCTTCGGACATTCGCGGTTTGACTTCCTTTTAAAAAATGGCGGTCGTCATCTGCTGCTCGAAGTGAAATCATGCACGCTTTTCGGTGACCGTATGGCGATGTTTCCCGATGCGCCTTCACTCCGCGGAAAGAAACACGTGGAAGAACTGTACCGGCTCTCCGGGCAGGGGTATGACGCCGCGGTCCTTTTTCTAGTACAGTCTTCTCATCCCGATTTTTTCCTGCCGGATTTTCATACGGATCCCCTCTTTGCAGAGGCTCTTTATTCGTCACGGGATCGTCTCGCCGTCTTTCCGGTAACGGCCGAGTGGAATGAAAGCCTTGAACTGTCTTCCGGAAACAAAATCCTCCAGGTTCCCTGGCGCTGTTATGAAAACAGAAGAAACGGGGAAGGGTGCTGTATCATAATGGGCAACGCAACGGATGACCGGACCTGGGTTACCGTAGGACGCTCACTGAATATGAACGGGTCACTGAAAAAAGTGGCCATGGGAATAAAGGGGAGATTCCCCTTTATTCCCGGCACAAAACCGGAGTACATTCCCATCAGGGCCGACAGGCCGCTAGAGGATGAGATCACGAAAAATATAGGGCTGATGGCGGAAGAAGAAGTCTCCGTGGAGGGGCGTCGTTTTTTTCTCTTCAAAAAATCCCCGTGGCACATGGAGCGTTTTGTGGAAATGATCGTTTATTTCCGGTCGGATCGGATACTGGAGGAGTGAACACACGCCGGTGTTTTGCAGGCAGGATAACGGGAGGAACGACAGAAAATGAACAAAGAGACATCCTGGAAAATTATCGGTATGGTCCAGAAACTTCTTTCTTCCATGCCATATTCCATGTCCGTGAAGACAGGGGCTTTCCTGGGGACACTGCTGTGGGCAGGGAGCAAAAGAAAAGTGGACGAAGCCGAGCGCAGGTGTGTCAGTGCCCTTCAGGTTGGAGTCACCGGGGCCAGAAAGATTGTCCGCGGTTCCTACATGAATCTTGGCCGTTCTGCTGCTGAGTTTTTGTCAATGGCAAAAGTCAGGGACAGGCTTCATGAGCTTGTGGAATTCCACGGCGAGGAACATCTGAAGAAGGCCCTTGAGAGAGGAAAGGGAGTTATTCTCCTTTCAGCCCATTTAGGAAACTGGGAGATCGGGGCAGCAGCAATCGCCGCAAAAGGGTATCCCATGAACGCCATAGGAACGGGACAAAGGGATGAACGAATTACGAACCTCATTATAGAAAAAAGAGCGGCTGAGCGGGTGACGACCGTGAGCAAAGGCTTTGATCTCAAGGCGGCCATCCGCTGTCTCCAACGGGGAGAAGCCCTTGCGATCCTCGTGGATCAGGATGTACGGGACAAAGGAGTAGTGGTCCCGTTCCTTGGGCTTCCGGCAAGCACTCCCTACGGTCCTGCGAAAATTGCACAGAAGCTGCACTGTTCCCTTATGCCTGCCTTTATGGTCCGCAGGGGAACTTCATACTTTCATGATTTTTACATTCTTCCCTCTCCCTGGGAAAAAGGATATCCTGATGAAAACGAAGATATGGAAGTTTCAATGACCCTGTGCAACAACGCTATCAGTGAGTTTATAAAAAAATACCCGGACCAGTGGATGTGGCTTTATCCGAGATGGGCGTCCACGGAGGTGCGGAAAAAATGATACTTGCGATTGACCCCGGAAGGGCAAAGTGCGGCTGGGCGCTGGGCGACAGCAGCGGAGAACTTTATGGTTCAGGAATGTTTTCAGCTTCTGAGGCGGCTGTTTTTCTGAAGGCAGCCCTTTCGGGCAAACTGGAAGCGATAATTCCCTTTGCACTTGAATCAAAGCGGGACTGCCCGCCGGTTTTCTTCATTGATGAAATGCTCGTCGGGAACGGTACGGCCAAAGAGCACATCCTGTCTGCTGCCAGGTCTCTGTCCATTGAACCGAAGACAATACCTGAACGCGGGACGACTCTGATGGGAAGAGAGCTGTACTGGAGAAAACATCCCCCGAAGGGACTGAGAAAACTCATTCCCCGCGGACTGCGGGTCCCTCCGAGGGACATCGACGATTTCGCTGCCTGGGCCATATTGCTGAAGTATCTTGAATACAGGAAGAATGAATGGAGAAAATAGGGCAGCGGGAAAAATAAAGATCCTGGTTGAACTTCAGGAGGAGGCATGCCGCATATCCGGCATGCCTCTTTGCATTATCATCTGACAGTACGTTATGCCGTCCTCTTTCACGACCACTTCGAGAGATCGAGGTCGCCTTCGCTTTTCGAGACTATGGCGGAACCGGCAATGTCTCCGGTAACGTTGACGCAGGTCCGACCCATGTCGAGCAGCGCGTCGATGCCGAGGATCATGGCGTATGCAGCTGCAACTGCTGAGCCTTCCGTCACCTTCAGTCCCACGGATTCAAGGACCATGAGAAGCATTATGGCGCCGGCACCGGGAACTCCGGCCGTCCCTATGCTGGCAA
>JAAYJB010000097.1 GCA_012523155.1 Synergistaceae bacterium
CCGGTATTGCCAAATGAAAGAGGGGCAGATATAATATCCTTCGTCTGACACAAGGGCGGACATAGCTCAGCTGGTAGAGCATTAGCTTCCCAAGCTAAGGGTCGCGGGTTCGAATCCCGTTGTCCGCTCCATTTCTTCTAAAACCTTTCACGTACCCCCGGCGTTGAAATTGTTACTAAACTCTTATTTGCTCTAGACATTTTGTTAAGTTTGACACGAATTTTATGTAGTACTAAAATAATGTATGTTTTTATATATTACACATGGTACGTACCTTTTTCGGAAGGAGGTGGAACGTATGGCAGCAAATCTGGCTGAAGAGATCAAGGAAGTGGAAGCCCGTTCCAGGGAAACCGTTAAGGAAGCGAAGAATGAAGCTGCAAAGATGGTCAATGAGGCGAAAAACGAAGCCGAGCGAAAGATCAAGGAGTCAAAACAGAAGGCTTTCCGTCAGTTCAGGGACAGAATTGCCTCGGTAGAAAAGGAAGCTGAAGCAAAAGCTGAGAAATCTGTTGAAGCCGGCAGGAAAAACGCTGAATCTCTTTCAAAGGAGTATGAGAAAAAGGTCCAGAGCACGGCGAAATGGATTTCGGAAGAGGTGATTTCTAGATATGGCCGTGGCTAAACTAAAAAAAGCCGAGTTTTACATCTACAAATCCGATATTGACGGAGTCCTTTCTGCTCTCCAGAATACCGGATCTTACGAGGTTGTTCCTTTCAGTTCCGACAGCGGACCGGAAGTCTCAGCACTAATCCACCCGGATTTTCAGCGAGTCGAATCCCTGCTTGGGGAAACACGGTTTCTTCTGCGGTTTCTTGAACCTCATTTTTCCGACCCTGTTTCAGGAATTGCCCGCGCAATGGGCGAAAAAGATGATCTGTCCCTCGAAGAAGGAAAGGCGCTGGACGCGAAAACTGATTTGAAGGCTATCGCCGAGGATGTCCGGAAGCTCGAGCGCAGGCTCATGGAGATACGATCCGAAGTAACCCAGCTTGATTCTATTGAGCAGCTTCTGACTTCTCTGCACGGTTTTCCCTACCCTTTGGAACTCATCACTTCAGGAACAGATCATATCCATGGCGCTCTCGGGACGATTCCCGCAGACCAGACGGAGCAGTGGAAAAGGGGAGCGGCGTCGATCCTTGGAATGATGGGGGAATACTATACGGTTCCCGCTTCTGAAAAAGAAAAGGATCAGATCGTTGCCCTTTTCTATGATGATTCCGTTTCGGGGGAAGCTCTCGAGCTCAACGCACGCCATTCTTTCAACCGGATAGAGATCCCGCCGGCACTGAAAGGGAAGGTTGAGGAAGAGCTTGCCGCCATCGCAGAAAAAAAGGAGCGCCTGGCCGAAGAAGAAAAGCTGATTCTTGAAAAAGCGGCAAAATCAGCCGAAGGACTTGTGCCGACGATCCGTTCCCTGAGTGATTTCTACAGTGTTCTTAAAGATAAGTACCTGACCCTTTCCTCGGCAAGGTCAACGGAGCAGGTCGTTATGCTCCGGGGCTGGATCCCGGAAGATTCCGTCGCTGAAGTCCGACGGGAACTTTCGATATATGATTCTTCCATTGAACTTATCCTTTCGGATCCTGCCGAAGGTGACGAACCGCCTTCGAACATAGTGAACCCCTCCTGGTGCCTGCCGTTTGAGAACCTTACAAGGCTCTACGGCGCACCGAAATACGGAGAACTGGATCCGACTCCATTTCTTGCACCGTTTTTCTTTATCTTCTTCGGAATGTGCCTGGGAGATGCAGGTTATGGCCTGATAATGATTGGGTTTTTCGTATGGTTCCTCAGGAAATTCAAAAAAATGCCCACCGCTTTCAGCCATTTTTTCAAGCTTTTTGTCCTTTCCGGTATTTCTACGGTAATCGTAGGAGCCCTTACAGGAAGCTGGTTCGGTGATTTGGTTGACGCTTTCGGAATCTTCTCGTTCCTGCGTCCCCTGAAAAATGCACCGGTGCTTCTCAATCCCATGGAAAACCCCATGGTCTTTCTCGGAATTTCTCTTGCCCTGGGTGTAGTCCAGCTCATGTTCGGTCTCGGGATCGCCTTTTACGATGCGCTCCGGAAGAAAAATTACATGGGGGCCTTCGCGGATACGGGAGGATGGATCGTATTTCTTGTAGGGCTTCTCATCTGGGGAGGTCTTGCGGCGGGTGTTGTTCCTGCGGGGGCAGGGGCAATCGGCAAGGTGTTCACCATTGCCGGGGCATTGGTTCTGGTCGCAACCCAGGGCCGTGAGAAGACGGGTTTAGTGTCGAAGGCGGTTTCCGGACTTCTCAGCCTCTACGGGGTCACTTCCTATCTCGGGGATGTATTGAGCTACAGCAGGCTTCTTGCACTCGGCCTTGCAACTTCCGCGGTGGGCGTAATCATCAACATGCTTGCCGGGCTTGCCGGAGGCGTTCCCTATGTAGGCTGGATCCTCGCCGTTGTACTGATAATCGGAGGACATATTTTCAGCATAGCCGTCAACGTTCTGGGAGCTTTCGTCCATTCGCTGAGGCTTCAGTACGTGGAGTTTTTCAGCAAGTTTTATACGGGCGGCGGGAAGATATTTGCCCCACTTACCTACAATACGAATTACGTAAGAATAAAAAAAGAAAACCAGGACCAGTAAATTTTTCATAACAGCCTGAAAGGAGTGTATCAATACAATGGATCTTCTTGGAATCGCATTGGCAATACTCGGAGCGGCTATGGCTGCAGGTTGGGCAGGGGCGGGTTCCGCCATTGGAGTCGGCATTGCCGGTGAATCAGGTGCCGGAGTCATGACGGAAGACCCCGGGAAATTCGGCCTGGTGCTTCTTCTGCAGGCTCTTCCAGGTACACAGGGTATTTACGGCCTTCTTATCGCCTTTTTCGCAATACTGAAAGTCGGCCTTCTCGGCGGCGGCGCTGAAATCAGCGTGAACGTGTGGCAGGGCCTGGCTATCTTTTTTGCCTGCCTTCCCATTGCTGTTGGAGGCTACTTCTCGGCTATTGCCCAGGGAAAGACATCTGCGGCGTGCATTCAGATGATCGCGAAAAGGCCTGAGGAAACAGGTAAGGCGGTTATTCTTCCTGCAATGGTCGAAACATACGCGGTACTTTCTCTTCTGATGAGCATTATTCTTCTCAACGGAATCAGTCTTTGATCCTGTCAAGGGGGGAATGATCGATGTCCTTGGCGGAAATCAAGAAAAAAATAGAAACAGAGGCTCGGGAAGAGGGCGGAAGAATCCTGGACAAGGCCCGTTCGCTCGTTGCTTCAATTAACGAAGAGATGAACGGTGAGATCAAAAAAATCGAGCAGGGATACGAGGATCGGTTCCGGAAGGAGCAGCCCGAGATGCTGAGGCGCCGTGAAATAGTCGCCGGGCTCGATGTAAAGAAAATCGAACTGGGAGTGAAGCAGGATGCGATTTCGGAAGCATTAGCCGGAGCACTGTCTCAGCTTGGTTCCCTTCAGAAGGACAAGTATCTTAATTTTGTCGGAACTCTTCTGGCAGAGGCTGTGGAGACGGGAGAGGAAGAAGTTCTCGTATCGGAATCGGAGAAATTTGTCACGTCTGAATGGATAGCGGAATATAATGCCAAAACAGGGAAGAAACTGACCCTTGGCAAGGAAAAAAGACCGATCACAGGAGGATTCATCCTGAAACAGGGAGATATCGAGACGAACTGTTCCTGGGATATGCTCATCCGGTGGATTCGGGACGATATAGAGGCAGACGTTGTCAAGCGGCTGTTTTCTGCCTAGTCGGGGGTGATTCCATGGCTCCGGCAGAGGGGTACGGTTATGCTGTTTCACGGCTCCGGGCTATGTCCGGACGCCTTCTTGAAGAGGCTGTTCTACAGCGCATTCTTGAATGCGAAGACCTCGATTCGGCGCTGAAAGTTCTTGGAGAAACTGTGTATTCAGGATGGCTGATGGAATTGAAGGGAAGCTCGGAATTTGACAAGGCCATCGAAGCTGAACTTTTGCATGTGTATTCCGAGGTGCAGAAATTTGTCCCGGACGACCGGCTTGTTCAGCTCTGCCGTCTTCCCTACGATTTTCACAATGTAAAAGTGCTTATGAAAAGTGCGATTCTTGTCCGTGATGGCGGAGAAAGGCGGTTCGATCTGCTGACCCGTCTCGGAAATATATCGACGGACGACCTTATCATGGCCATGGAGAGCGAAGATTACAGGCTTATTCCGTTTGGTCTGCACGGGCTGATCCCGAAATGTTTTGCCCTGTGGGAACAGACGAAAGATATCTTCGAAGTGGAGAAGACACTTGACAGCGGACTTTTCACGGCGATGAGGAAAATTGCGGCCGACTGCAAAATTGACTCTGCAGTTTTCTGGGTAAGAGGAAAGATCGATGCAGAGAATATCCGGAACCTTTTGCGGATGAAAAGAATGGATATGGAAGCAGGAACTGTGGCAGGATTCCTTCACGACGGCGGTTTCATATCCAGAGAAAAGCTTCTCTCCATTCTTTCCGAGCCTGTGGAAAGCTGGCCCAGGGTCCTTTCATTCACAGATGCGGCAAAAACATTTTCACGGGTTCAGGATGCCGGTGATCTCAATACACTCCTCGTAGATATGGAAAAAGTCCTCGACGAGTATATAGCCGGAATGGTCGAGAACTCGAAGTACAAGGCCTTTGCCCCCGAGAACGTGATCTCGTTCCTGTGGCGCAAGGAGCTCGAGGCGAAAAACGTCCGCATCGCACTTGTCTCTGTTTCAAACGATACGGACAGATCAATGGCAAGGGGGCTGCTCCGTCATGCAGGATAAAAAAACAGGGCATCCCATGGCTGCAGTCGGAGAATACGAAACGGTCCTTCCGTTCCAGGCTGTAGGAGTGAAGCCTTTCATGCTCCAGGGAAAAACGAATGAAGAAGTTGAAAGCGTTCTCCTTGGGCTGGCCCGTGAGAAATACGCTGTAGTATTCGTTCAGGAAAGTTTTTATATCGCTTCCTCGGAGTATATCGACACCCTGAACAGCGAATACGAAACCAGTTTTATCCCCATACCCGGATTGAAGGGGAGCATGGGGACCGGCCTTGAATCCATCCGGAGCAGTGTAGAACGGGCCGTCGGAATGGATATCTTTGCAGTGAAATGATGCATAATTATGGTTGTCTGGAGGCGATAGACTGTGGCCACTGAAAAGGTAATAAAGGGGACCATAGAAAAGATTTCCGGACCACTCGTGGTGGCGAAAGGAATGTACGGCGCCAGCATGTATGATGTGGTCCGGATCGGTGAAATTGGTCTCGTTGGTGAAATTATCGAATTAAAAGGAGATACAGCTTCCATTCAGGCTTACGAAGAAACTTCGGGACTTATGCCCGGAGAACCTGTGGTGAGTACGGGACTTCCCCTGAGCGTTGAACTGGGGCCCGGACTGATGGAGCAGTTCTATGACGGTGTTCAGAGGCCTCTCCACCTTATCGAGGAAGTGGCAAAGAGCCACTATATTTCCAGGGGAATCGACGTTCCCGCCATCGACAGGGAAAAGAAATGGGGCTTCGTCCCGCGGGTGAAAAAGGGTGACATCGTGGCTGAAGGAGATGTCCTCGGGGTTGTTCAGGAGACCGTTCTCGTTGAGCACAAAATATTGGTGCCCTACGGCGTATCGGGAAAAGTCCTGGAAATCCGTGAAGGAGATTTCAAGGTAGAAGAAACGGTCGCGGTTATTGAACAGAGCGGTGAAAAGAAGAACGTTTCCATGCTTCAGCGCTGGCCTGTCCGTAAGCCGAGGCCCGTGGCGAAGCGTCTTCCCCCCGTAATTCCCCTTACGACCGGCCAGCGTGTTGTTGACGCTTTCTTCCCCATAGCCATGGGCGGAACGGCCTGTGTGCCCGGGCCCTTCGGATCAGGCAAGACGGTTATACAGCATCAGCTTGCCAAGTGGGCCGAGGCTGAAATCGTGGTTTACGTGGGATGCGGTGAGCGGGGAAATGAGATGACGGACGTTCTCCTGGAGTTTCCCGAACTTGAGGACCCCCGTTCGGGACAGCCTCTCATGAAGAGGACCGTCCTTATAGCCAATACATCGAATATGCCCGTGGCGGCACGGGAGGCAAGCATTTACACGGCTATCACCATGGCCGAGTATTACCGGGACATGGGGTATTCCGTTGCTCTTATGGCAGACTCGACAAGCCGCTGGGCGGAGGCGCTCAGGGAAATGTCAGGGCGTCTTGAAGAAATGCCGGGTGAAGAGGGATATCCAGCATACCTGGGAACACGCCTCGCTTCTTTCTACGAGAGGGCAGGGCGGGCGATAGTCCTCGGAAAGGAAGGCCTTGAAGGGTCCGTAACAGCCATTGGCGCAGTTTCGCCTCCGGGCGGTGACCTCTCGGAACCTGTCAGCCAGAATACTCTCCGGGTTACTAAGGTGTTCTGGGGCCTTGATGCCAACCTCGCGTATCAACGCCATTTCCCGGCAATCAACTGGCTTCTGAGCTATTCTCTTTACACTGACAAGCTTGACGAATACTGGGATGAACGGTTCGACGACGAGTGGAGTTCACTTCGTATCGAAGGAATGACCCTTCTTGAAGACGAAGACTCTCTCCGCGAGATCGTACGGCTGGTGGGAGTAGATGCTCTCTCCAAGGAGGAGCGCATGGTCCTGGAAACAGCCAAGTCGCTCCGTGAGGACTTCCTTCACCAGAACGCTTTCCACGAAGTGGATACCTATGCCTCCATGGAAAAGCAGTTCAAGATGCTGAAGACCATTATTGCCTTCCATCACATTGGAATGGAAGCGTTGAAGAAAGGTGCGTCCATGAATGAGGTGTTCAACCTTCCGGTCAGGGAAGCAATAGCAAGGATGAGATACCTGGAGGAAAAGGAGATCTCGAAGATAGACGACCTTGAAGACCGTATGAAGCAAGAGATCAGCGGCGTCATCCCTGTGGGAGGTGAAAGTGATGCTGCCTAAGGAGTATAGAACGATCAGCGAACTTTCCGGCCCTCTTCTCATGGTTGAAAAAACCCGAAATGTCCGGTACGACGAACTGGTGGAAATCGAACTTTCCTCGGGTGAACGCCGCCGCGGGAGGGTCCTCGAGATAACGTCCGACAGGGCACTTGTCCAGGTTTTCGAGGGGACGGACGGAATCGATATCAAGAACACAAAACTCCTTTTTCTTGGAAAAGTTCTGACCATTCCCGTGAGCAGGGATATGCTCGGCCGCATTTTCAACGGCCGGGGCGAGCCAATTGACGATGGAGCCCAGATCCTTGGTGATAAAAAGCTGGATATCAACGGAATGCCCATGAACCCGTTCTCAAGGGATTTCCCTTCTGAGTTCATCCAGACTGGGATTTCTACCATTGACGGAATGAACCCCATGGTCAGGGGTCAGAAGCTGCCGATATTCTCGGCGAGCGGACTTCCACACAACAGGATGGCGGCACAGATCGCCCGCCAGGCGACGGTTATCAGCGGGCACGAAGATTTCGCCGTTGTTTTTGCCGCCATGGGCATTACGTTTGAAGAAGCCTCCTTCTTCATGGAGGACTTCAGAAAGACCGGTGCCATCCAGAGAACCGTAATGTTCGTCAACCTTGCCGACGACCCTGCAATCGAAAGGATCACCACTCCCAGGATCGCTCTGACAGCAGCCGAGTACCTGGCCTTCGAACTGAATATGCACGTGGTAGTCATCCTTACCGACCTTACGAATTACTGCGAGGCGCTCCGTGAAATCTCAGCAGCCCGGAAAGAAGTTCCCGGGCGTCGGGGCTATCCCGGTTACCTGTACACCGACCTCGCCACCATGTACGAGCGTGCGGGAAGGCTTAAGGGAAAGAGCGGATCGATCACCCAGATCCCCATCCTCACCATGCCCGAGGACGACAAGACCCATCCGATCCCCGACCTTACGGGGTACATCACCGAAGGGCAGATCATTCTCAGCAGGACGCTGCACAGGAAGGGGATTTATCCTCCTGTGGACGTTATGCCCTCTCTCTCAAGGCTCAAGGACAAGGGAATAGGAAAGGGAAAAACACGTGAAGACCATGCCGACCTTATGAACCAGCTCTTTGCCGCGTATGCGCGGGGCAAGGAGGCGAAGGAACTGGCGGTTATCCTCGGGGAGGGTGCCCTTACGGACGAAGACAAGGCATTCGCCAAGTTTGCGGATATTTTCGAGGACAGGTATGTTCGCCAGGGTGAATATGAAAACAGGACTTTCGAAGAGACGCTTGAACTCGGCTGGGATCTTCTCACCGTCATCCCCGTCAAGGAACTGAAAAGGGTCAGGGATGCCTATATCGAGAAGTATCTCCAGCCTCGTATGCAGAGCGGAGAAAAGGCCGAAGCTGTCCCTGGAAAAGTGTAAAGGAGCCATATCATGGCCCGTATGAATGTCAACCCCAACAGAATGGAGCTCTCGAGGCTGAAAAAACGCCTCGTGGTCGCAAAAAGAGGACACAAGCTCCTCAAGGACAAGCAGGATGCCCTCATTAAGGCTTTCCTGGAACGAGCACGGGAAGGCAAGGTGCTTCGGGAGGAACTGGAAACGGAGCTTGCCGCATGCTATAAAAGCTTCCTCCTGGCGAGGGCGCAGACATTGCCTGCAATGCTTGAACAGGCGCTCATGATTTCGGGTGCGAAATGCGATCTCCAGGTTGCCCGGCAGAACGTGATGAGCGTCATGGTTCCGGTCTACACAGTGGAGCAGGGCGGCTCGCCGGTAAACTATGGACTTGCGACCTCTCTCGGCAGTCTTGACGTTGCTCTCGAACGCTTCGCAAAACTGATTCCGAAGCTGATCGAACTGGCTGCAAAAGAGAAAGCCATCAACCTGATGGCCGTGGAGATCGAAAAGACCCGCAGACGTGTGAATGCCCTTGAACACGTACTGATTCCAGGATTTATCGAAACGATCCGCTACATTACAATGAAGCTGGACGAGCAGGAGAGGTCAACTCTCAGCCGGCTTATGAAGATCAAGGAGATCGTTCGAACTCACTGAATCAGTTATCAGGAAACAGAGGAGCCGTTCAAAAGCGGCTCCTCGTTTTTCCCCACTGCTGCTGTTCCTTTTCTGCACGTCTTTCCGGCCCTGTAATGATATAATTGGATCGAAGTATTCCAGGTGGCCGCTCTTTTTTGGGAAGAGAGGAAAGTCCGGGCTCCAAAGGGCAGGACGCTGGGCAACTCCCAGTTGGTGCAAACCAAAGGAAAGTGCCACAGAAATATACCGCCTCATTGAGGCAAGGGTGAAAAGGTGGGGTAAGAGCCCACCGGGCGGAAAGCGATTTCCGCGCCAGGCAAACCCCGTCCGGAGCAAGGCCGAATAGGGGGGGATGACGTTGCCCGCCGACCCCCGGGTACGGCCGCGAAAAGAACGCCGTAAGGCGGTCTTCAGATAAATGGCCACTCCATGACAGAACCCGGCTTACGGAATGCTTCACCTTATTAAATAGGTCTTCAGACTCATTGTTTTTGTTTTAATAAGAGTCTGAAGGCCTATTTATTTTTTCATGTTAGTGATAGGGTGGGACTAAGTGGGGAAATATGTCGGAAAGTGGGAGGAATTCCCGTGCTCGTAGGGACATACGAACACAAAATCGATTCCAAATCCAGGATAGTCCTTCCCTCAAAGTTCAGGGAGGAGCTTGGCGACAGCGTTGTCTCCACGATTGGCATCGATAGGTGTGTTTCCCTGTATTCCCCTTCCGAGTGGGAAAAAGTAATGGAAAAACTGCAGGATCTTCCCTTTTCCAAAAGTAAAACAAGAGGTCTTCTCCGGGTGATGCTTTCGAGCGCCCACGAACTACAAATAGATTCCGCCGGCAGGGTGCTGCTGCCGGCCGTTCTCAGGCAGCATGGAGAGCTGGTGCAGGATGTAGTATTCGTCGGTGTCAGCGATCATGTGGAAATGTGGGACCGTGACAAGTGGAACGAGTACAGGTCCGTGGTTCTCGAGGAACTTACAGACATCGCAGAGGGAGTTGAAGGATTTTGACAGAACACGTTCCCGTACTTCTGCCGGAAGTCCTTGGATTCCTGAAACTGCATCCCGGAATTGAGAAGGTTCTTGACTGCACCCTGGGTCTCGGAGGGTATTCTGAGGCAGTTTTGAACCTTTTCCCTGGAGCCCGTGTATGGGGTATCGATCAGGATGAGGAGGCACTCTACCTTGCCGGAAAAAGGCTGGAGCCTTTCGGCGGGAGATTTCAACCACTCCGGGGCAATTTCGGGGATGTTGATCAGATTGCAGGGGAGTTCGCTCCCTTCGACGCGATCCTGTTTGATATCGGGGTTTCCAATCTTCAGATTTCCGAGGGGAGACGGGGGTTTTCGTTTCAGTCCGACGGACCGCTCGATATGAGAATGGATACCGGTTTGGAGGTTTCAGCGGCTACGATAGTGAACAGGTATCCGGAAAAAGAACTCGCGCATATTTTCTGGAAATATGGTGAGGAACGATTTTCGCGCCAGATCGCAAGAGGAATTGTTCTGCACAGGCAGAAACACGGAGATATCACGACAACCGGATCTCTGGTATCGGTCATCAGGGAAATTCTTCCGGCACCTGTTCAGAGAAAAATGGGCGGACACCCTGCGCGAAGAGTGTTTCAGGCTCTGAGGATAGCAGTGAACGACGAGCTCGCAGTTCTTGAACAGGGACTTGAACAGGCTTACAGGTTATGCAGAAACGGATCTATCGTAGTGGTTGTAAGCTATCACTCTCTTGAGGACCGTATCGTGAAAAATAGCTTTCGGGACAGGCATAAGGAAGGTCTTGCAAAAATACTTACACGACGGCCGGTCATTCCTTCAGAGGAAGAAGTGGAGCAGAATTACAAGGCGAGAAGTGCAAAACTCCGTACAATGATAATTGAAACCCGGGAAGGAAAGGAGGTCGAAGGGAAATGGTGAATGAAAAGCGGGCAGTCCGGAAAAGCGTATCTATTGCCAGGGAAGTCAGTCCTTATCTCATTTTTTTCGCCCTTGTGCTTTTTGGCTCATTCATGGGGCTTGGTGTTCTCCGTCTTTATAGCTTTCGTCTTGAATGCAAGCTCAACAGCATCAATTCACAGATAGAATCTTTTCAGGCACAGCAGGTCGAACTGAAGCAGAGACTCTCCTCGCTTCTTTCTCCCGGGAGGATTTACGGTTATTCGAAAAAAGACCTCGGGATGGTGTACGCGTCAAATGTCAAAGTGCTCCGGATCGATGAACCCCTCCTCGCTGAACTGCCTGAAACCGGAAATAGAAAAGATATGGCTGCCTCCCGTGAAAACGAGGGATGGTTCTATTTCTTCCTGGAAAAAGCACTTGCGGGGGAATGATGTACATGTAGCCGCTTTGCGGAGGAAAGACGATGCTGAAACGTGTTGGTGGGTCTCCATGGCTTCTTGTGTTCATTTTTTTCGCCGTTCTTTTCTGGAGAGTGGCGTCCCTGCAGCTTTTGCCTGATCCGCGGGTGGAAAGACAGTCCA
The DNA here is from genome assembly GCA_012523155.1 of Synergistaceae bacterium. GTDB lineage: Bacteria > Synergistota > Synergistia > Synergistales > Aminobacteriaceae > Aminivibrio. The sequence goes on from JAAYJB010000097.1 coordinate 11,456, forward strand.
GTCGCCAATACTGGAGCCGTGTGCCGGTAAGCACGAATCGCGGTTTTATCTACGATATCAAGGGGAACGCTCTCGCATTGTCGGTCCCCACTTCGAGTTTTTTCCTTGACCCCGCCTTCTGGAACCCTTCGGATGCTTCGGCTCTTAAAGGCATTCTCCCAGAGAGCATTGTTAAAACTATCTCTTCCTCACTTCCGGGTAGATTTTTCTGGCTTGTGAGAAAAACTGACGAAGTCACTGCAGGAAAAATCCGCGGGCTGAAGCTGAAGGGTATTTATGAAATCAACGAAAAGAAGCGACTTTACCCGAATAAGTCGCTTCTTGCTCACGTTCTTGGGTTTTGCAATATAGACGATAAAGGCCTTTCAGGTATAGAACTGGTCTGGGATAAAATCCTTTTTTCTCCTCCAGGCTACAAGGTGCTGGCAAAAGAGTCTTCAGGCCGCACGATAGACATAAGCCGCTATTCCCATGAGGAACGGACAGCCGGTCCGGGTTCCGTCACGTTGACGGTGGACTCCAGGATCCAGTTTATAATCGAGAAGCGTCTTGAAGAAGGTATAAGGGAGCACAAAGCAAAGTGGGGGAGCATTATTTGCCTTGATCCCAACTCCGGTGCCATCGTGGGCATGGCAAGCTGGCCTTCTTTTGACCCGAATGTACGGGAAAGCCTGAAAAATTTGAAACTTATTATGAATAATTCCATTGGGCGCACCTATGAGCCGGGATCCACCTTCAAGCCTGTGATAATGGGTATTGCCCTTGAAAGGGGTGCAGTACGGCTCAATGAGTCATTCAAATGTCCGTACAGGATAAAGGTTGCTGACGGTCATATTTCTGAGGCCAGCAACAGGAGTTACGGCAGTCTTTCCGTTTCAGAGATCCTTGTTAAATCCTCGAATACAGGAATGGCCCAGGTTGGAATGCGTGTAAAACCGTTCGACATGTACTATAGCGTCCGTGAATGGGGTTTCGGAAAGAATCCCGGTGTTGAGCTTAACGGGGTGGAGGACGGACTTTTGTCCACACCCGAACAATGGCGCGGCGTCGTCCCGTCGAACATAGCCATCGGGCAGGGACTCGCAATTACACCCCTTCATCTCGCGTCAGCCATTGCAGCAATTGCGAATAACGGTTATCTTCTCAGGCCGTTTATCGTTTCACAGGCTACCGATTCGTCAGGCCAGGTCATATACAGGGGTGAAAGACAGGTCGTCAGGGAAGTATTGTCACCCCGGACGGCATCATGGCTGCGGAAAGTTATGGTGGATGTTGTCAAAAAGGGAACGGGAAAACAGGCGGACCTTCCATTTGTTTCCATAGCGGCAAAGACCGGAACCGGGCAGGTAGCGGAAAAAGGCGAATATCTGAAGGGTAAGTGGGTTTCTTCCTTCGGGGGTTTTTGGCCTGCTGAAAATGCCCAGTATGTTATGCTTGTTGTGATAGGTGAACCTACAAGAGGAAAGTATTATGGCGGTGATGTAGCAGCGCCTGTTTTCCGGAGTATTGTTGAAGACATTTACCAGACCGGCCTGCTTGTGAAGGCCGCGGCGGATTGGTGAGAATAATGGTGCCGCTGAGCTTTCTTCTCAGGGAGTATGAAAAAAGATACGGACGGTCTCTTCCTGTTATTAATTCTTCTTCCGTTTCTCCCGTTCTTTCGGATATTACCGGGGACAGCAGGGAGTCTGCCCCGTGCTCTGTTTTTTGCTGTATCCGAGGAGAGAAGAAAGACGGCCATGAATTTGCTCCTTCCGCAGTGGAACGGGGCGCTGCTGTGCTCCTCGCCGAGAGGGAAGTTTCCCTCAACGTCCCACAGATAATTTCACAGGAAGTTCGTCGCGATATGGGGCGGCTTGCTTCCATCATTTACGGGGAGCCGTCGTCAAAGATGCTCATGTTTGCGGTAACGGGAACAAACGGGAAAAGCACCACCACGTGGATGATACGGCATATACTCCAGTCGGCGGGTATCCGCACGGGCCTTTTCGGTACGATCGTCTATAACGACGGAGCAGAGGAAAGGGATGCCGGGCGGACTACTCCGGAAAGCTGCGAGATCCAAAAATCCCTTTCAAGAATGGTGGAAAATGGATGCGGTGCCTGTGTCCTGGAGGCATCGTCCCACGGTCTTTCTTTCGGA
>JAAYJB010000486.1 GCA_012523155.1 Synergistaceae bacterium
CAATAAACAAGGTATTGACACTTCGAAAATACGTGGTAGAATATACGTTTAGTAAATAAAAAGTTGATAGTTTCCAGGTCATTGTGGAGCGATCATCCTGAATGACTTGATTTTATTCAGCGTCCATACTTCCCTGAAAGAGACTGGAACCGAGACATCCTTTTTGAGGCGCTGTTCGTATCGGTATTATGAAAAAGAAAGAGGTACATGTATGTTCAACAAGAAACTCGTATTTGTATCCGGAAAGCCTTTCTGGCTTCTTCCGGAGGGTAGCTTCCTGGATGTGGAACAGAAAAACGGCAGGATAGTTGACACGGTGCTTTTCCGTAAACCTGACGACCGCTGGAGCGGTATGATTTACGGAGAACAGGGAAACTGAAAAGTTCCCCTGCAGTTTACAAACTGAAGGCTCCTCCCCGCAAGGGGAGGAGCTTTTTTGTGTTGTTTGCACCGGGTCGATGGTATGATCTATGAAGTCAGGAAATACTGGAGCACGTCATAAAATCCGGCGCTTCGGCCGCACTGACAAAGAAGGTATATGCATGGACAGGTGGAAGTTTTTTGACATCACGCATCGGGAGCACATTATCTGCAATCCTGTGAGTCTTGAGAAAATTGAGCAGCTCATCACATTTCTGCCTCTGAGACCCGGGGCACGCATACTTGATATAGCCACTGGAAAGGGCGAGTTCCTCATCAGGCTTGCGGAACGGTACCCGGAAATAACCGGGACAGGAGTTGATCTCTCTCCCTACTTCATTGCCGATGCCCGGAAGAAGCATCAGGAACGTACTCCGGATACCCGACTCCATTTCCTGGAGATGGACGGGGCCAGGTATGTTCCGGAGACCCCGGAGAGCTTTGACCTGGCAGCCTGTATAGGTGCGAGTTGGATTTTTGGCGGGCATCGAGGGACGTTGAGCGCGCTGAATAAGATGGCAGCCCCGGAAAGTTGGATCGTTGCGGGAGAACCGTACTGGAGGCATGAGCCGGAAAGAGAGTATTTAGAGGCGATCGGAGTGAAACGGAACGACTTCGGAACACATTATGAGAATGCAGATGCCGGGCGGGAGTTCGGACTGGAGCCTGTCTACACACTCGTAAGCAGCCAGGATGACTGGGATAGATATGAAGGGTTACAGTGGTATGCTGCTGAAACCTGGGCGAGTGACTATCGGGATGATCCGGATGTGGAGGCCGTGCTGAATCGGGTTCGTGAGGGCAGGGCGGCATATCTGCGGTGGGGACGGGAAACGCTGGGATGGGCGATTTATGTGTTCAGGAAAGGGAGCACAGCACTTTCCTAATTGATTGATGCCCATTATTGGGCGTGGTCATGATGACCCGGATAAAAAAGAGGCATCACCGCCTCCGAACAAACTGTTCAGCCGGATCGGCGGGAAAAGGTGTTGGAAGAGCGGTTGTGTTCCTAAAGGAAACAGAATGGGGGAATGGAAATGAACGAATTATCTCCCTTGTTCCGAAAGCTGTTCCTGGAACTTTTCGAGTCGCTTCCCAGGCAGGGCCCGGGGAGCAGGGCCTGTGCGGCCAGGGCGCTTTCTCTGTGCAGTGACTTGCCGTCAGACCCGAAGATTTTGGATCTTGGCTGTGGTGTCGGAGCCCAGACAATGCATCTTGCCGAATTTACCTCGGGTATTATAACCGCCGTAGATATTCATGCGCCGAGCATCGAACATCTGAAGGCCAGAGTGGCTGAACTTGGCCTTTCAAAACGGGTTATCCCTATGGCGGCCGAAATGACAGACACAGGACTGCCCCCTGAGAGTTTTGACCTGGTCTGGTCGGAGGGAGCGCTTTACAATATAGGGATAGGTAAAGCGCTGTCGGTCTGCCGCAGTCTCCTGCGTCCCCGAGGGTATGCCGCGTTCACCGATGCGGTCTGGACCATTGATGACCCGCCGCCGGAGGTGAGGGAGCTCTTTGAGTCGGACTACCCCGGTATGGGAAGGGTTGACGATCTCCTGGCGATAATTGCAGCGACAGGTTTTACGGCAGTGGGGCATTTTACGTTGCCCGACGAGGCCTGGTGGACGGATTTTTATTCGCCCATGGAGAAGTGCCTCGGGGAGATGCGGCAGCGATACCGGGGCAATGACGAAGCTCTGGCCGTGATCGACATTCTGGCCCGGGAGCCCGAAATGCACCGGAAGCACTCGAACTGTTACGCTTACGAGTTTTTTGTCGCGCATCGGTAGGACTGAATGTCCCGGCATATCTTTCGGGATGAGCCTGTGACCGGAGGAATACGGGGTAGAAGGGGATGGACATGGAGAGAAAAAACGAAGTGGCTTCGGTGCCGCATCTCAAACTCTACCGTGAACTGGCGGAATGGTACCCCCTTTTGACGCCTGTGGAGGACTACGAGGAAGAGGCTGGTTTCTACCGCAGTCTTTTCACGTTTTACTGCCGTCGGACTCCCCGCACTCTCCTTGATCTCGGCAGCGGCGCGGGTCACAATGCGGCGTACCTGAAGGGCTCTTTTTCCTGCACCCTGGTGGACCAGGAGCCGGCTATGGTGAAACTGAACCGCCGCATGAACCCGGAATGCAGGCATGTGCAGGGAGACATGAGATCCATCCGGCTCAGGCAGGTGTTCGATTGCGTTCTTCTCCATGATGCGGTGAATTACATGAGAAGCCGAACCGATCTCGTTAACGCCCTCACAACCGCCTTCGTCCATACGGCCCATGGGGGAGCGGCCCTCTTCCAGCCGGATTTTGTGGCCGAAACTTTCGAATCCGGCACGGAGACGGGAGGCAGCGAAAAAGATGGCCGTGCAGTGCGCTATCTCGAATGGCGATGGGTCCCTGATCCCGGGGCGGAAATGTACGTGGCCGACATGGCCTATATGTTGAGGGACCGGGACGGGAGCGTGGAGGTAGCCCAAGACCGCCACTGGATGGGGCTCTTCCCCAGGTCAGTGTGGCTTGAGCTGATAGGAGCGGCGGGATTCGAACCTCTGGCTGTTCCCTTTGCTCCCGGAAGGGACAGCGGTCCGGAACGGGAGCTCTTTCTTGGCCTAAGGCCCGGCCCCCCAGGAGGAATGTGATGCGGCTGACAGCACGGGAACCGGGTGAACGTTCTTCCAGAACAGGAAGAGCTTTTCTCTTCGGCTTTTGAAGAGCACATGGTACACTTTTTTAATACGATCCAGTATCTGGAAGAGGAACTACAGACAGGACAGGAGGCATGGCTGTGTCTGACGGAACAGGGAAACCGCGGCCCGAAATCCGCGGTGATATTCTTTTTGATCATATAAGGACGCTTTCTTTGATAGGGGCCGATCCGCTTGGGGGAAGGACGAGGCTGACCCTGACAGAAGAAGACCGGAAGGCCAGGGATATTCTCGTGAAGTGGATGAAGGAACTGGACCTGGATGTGAGGGTGGATCGTTTCGGAAACATTTTCGGTATCCTTGAGGGGAAAGACGGGGGCAAGGACAGCCTGATGATAGGATCTCACATCGATACGGTGATCCATGCCGGGCCTTACGACGGATGCTACGGTGTGCTTTCGGGACTGGCGGTTGCCAGGGCTTTTCGCGAAGCCGGCTGTATTCCCGGGCGTTCCCTTGTAGTTGCAGCGTTCACCAACGAAGAAGGGGTGAGATTTCAGCCGGATATGCTTGGTTCACTGGCCTTTGTGGGAGGTATTCCGGCGGACGAAGCCCTCTCTGTGAAGGATGACGGGGGGACCACCGTGGGTGAGGCGCTTTCACGGATTGGGTACAACGGAAATGAAGAGCCGGGATTTCTTATTCCTTCGGAATACCTTGAACTTCACGTGGAGCAGGGACCGAGGCTTGACACGGAAAAAATACGTATCGGGGTGGTGGAGGGAGTACAGGGTATTTCCTGGTGGCGTGTTTCGATCACGGGGAAGGCGAACCACGCGGGAACGACCCCCACGAACATGCGCCACGACGCGGGATATGCCGCCGCCAGTGTCTCAGTTTTCCTGAGGGACCTGGCGGTTTCAACGGGAACTACGCTCGCCACCATCGGGACCATCAATTTTGAACCCGGGGCAGTGAACGTTATCCCATCCAGGGCAGTATTTACAGTCGATCTTCGCGACCCCGACTGCACCAGGCTGACAGAGGCCGAGGAAAAACTCGCGGAGTTTCTTCAGAAGACAGCCGGGGAAGAGGGGGTCCGGATATCTGCCGAGCACCTTGTGCGGTTCGATCCCGTCGTCTTTGACAGGGGACTTGCCGACGAGATAGAAAAGGTGGCGGCGGCGAGGGGACTTTCTTCCATGCGCATGGTGTCCGGAGCGGGGCACGATGCCCAGATGATGGCCAGGATGTGCAGGGCCGCAATGATATTTGTTCCGAGCGTCGGCGGGATCAGCCATAATCCGGATGAGCACACTTCGGAGGATGACCTGGCTGCGGGAGCCGAAGTGTTGCTCGACGTGGTGCTGAAGCTTCTGGGTGATTAAAGAATGATAAAGGTCGGGAGGGTATGCCTCCTGACCTTTATTTTAGAAATTCCCTGAAATTGGCCAGCCGTGCGGACGGTACGGGAAGCTCCGCCATCGAAGCCAGTCCTGCCGGGGCATTTATGACCTGGGGGATCATATTCACGGCGAGAGCTGCGGTGGCCGTTCCTCCCGGTATTTCCGGCTTGATCGCGACCTGGATGTTCGGGATCCCCTCGATGTTTATGTAGTCTCCTGTTTCAACTCCCTCGGCATCCGGCTGAACCTGCTGCGGGTGTTCGAGGATGATGACCGGTTCCCCTCCCGACCAGCCTTCGGCACGATGGCTGCAGCCCGCAACCTGTCCCGGCCTGACGTCTGCGCAGGCGGTTTTCCTGTGGATCCCGGAGATGATCGGATCAATGGACTGGGTGATTTTTTCGAGCCTGATCCCCAGTGAAGATGCGATCATGTGTATTGATTGGGGGAAGCCTATATGGCCTACGATTGTGCCGTCTTCAAGCCCGCGGCGGAATTCCTCCGGGGTGCAGCCTACACCCTGTGTTTTCATGACCGTCGGTCCGAAGGGGGATAGGTCGTTTATCCTTTTCGCCGAGATCTTCCGGATGCTGGAACATGTACCTGAAAGGGCTATTATCAGTGTATCGAGCACAAAACCGGGATTGACCCCCGTTCCCAGCACAGTGACTCCCCGTGATCTTGCAAGGGCATCGATTTCCCCGGACTCTTTCGGGGCGGTCAGCCGTGGATATGCCCATTCTTCAGCGATGGTTATCACATTTTTGCCGTTTTGAATTATCTTTCTGATGGGCTCCAGCGTCTCTCCCATAAAGGAAGAAACAGCGAGAAGAACGACATCTGCATCCATTAAAAGCACTTCTTCGGTATCCCGGGATACGTTGATTTTTTCGTGTCCGCTGATTCTCGTAATTTCACTGAGGGGCTGCCCGACTTTATCGGGTGCTGAGTCCAGAGCCCCGACAAGTTCGACCCCTTCCTTTTCTGCAAGGATTTTTGCCATGAGCGTTCCCATTGTCCCGATTCCCCAGACGATGACCTTGATGTTTTCCATGACGTATTGCCTCCCCGAAATGCTTTGAAATGAAAAAAGTATGGAGTTTCCCAGGCTCCGTGTCAATCAGGGAAAACGTATCAATGGCAGGTGGCTTGCAATGGTTTTGGACGGACCCTATTGCAGGGGAAGGTCGTTTGCTGAGAGAATATGCATGCCGCAAAGGCAGAGGGGAGCGTGAATCAGAATGGAAAAAGCGCTTGAAAACGTCCTCGGGGCAATAGGAAACACGCCTCTGGTAAGGCTTGACCGGCTGGTGAAAGCCTGGGGGCTTGAAGGTACCCTCTACGCCAAGTTGGAGTACCTGAACCCGGGCTTCAGCAAGAAAGACAGGATCGCCCTCAGGATGATCGAGGAAGCGGAACAGTCGGGACGTCTTGTTCCCGGTCAGGCTGTAGTGGAGCTTACGAGCGGGAATACGGGGACGGGGCTTGCCATCGTATGCGCCGTGAAGGGATACCCTTTTACTGCTGTTATGTCGAGGGGCAATTCCATGGAACGGGCCAGGATGATGGCTGCCCTTGGGGCGCAGGTCGTGCTTGTGGCACAGGCACCGGGGTCTTCCTCGGGACAGGTGTCCGGGGAAGATCTGGAACTTGTGGAAGCGGAAACCCGGCGCATCGTCAGGGAGAAGAATGCGTTCAGGGCAGACCAGTTTCTGCTGGAGGGGAATATCAGGGCCCACGAGTTCGGCACCGGCGAAGAGATGTGGGAACAGGCGGAAGGCAGGATCGACGCCTTTGTGGACTTCGCCGGAACGGGAGGCTCTTTCGCCGGGTGCACCAGGGCACTGAAAAAACACGATCCTTCCATACGGTGCTACGTTGTCGAGCCGGACACGGCGGCGTGGCTCGCAGGGAAAAAAGTTACAGATCCCAACCACAAGATCCAGGGCGGAGGATACAGCAGGGATCTTCCTTTCATCGACCCGGAAAGTGTGGAGGATTACCTGGCGGTGGGCAGCGAAGATGCCGCCGAAGGGTCACGGGCTCTTGCCCGCTGGGAAGGTATTTTTTCAGGCTTTTCCTCCGGTGCGAACCTGCAGGCGGCGGTTTCGCTTCTGAGGGGCAGGGAAAAAGGGAGCACCGTCGCGTTTCTCGTGTGTGATTCAGGCCTGAAATACCTGAGTACCGACCTGTACAGCTGATGGGGTGGATTCAGTCGAGGGGGAGGGCTCTGCCGTGGAAAAACTGAAGATTCTGGTGAGTTCGGAGATAGGAAAACTCAGGGCGGTTATCATGCAGCCCCCGGGAAAGGGGATAGAGCGGTGTACTCCACTGAACGTGGGATCCCTTTCGTGGGACGCCGTTCCGAGCCCCGCAAAGGCGGCGGAGGAGCACCGGAAATGGGTGGCCGCGGTAGAGTCGTATGGTGCCAGGGTGTTTCTGTTTCAGGATCTCCTCCGGGATGTTTTTGCTCTGCCCGGAATGAAAGAGGAGTGGCTTCCCCGAATACTGGATGCTGAACGTTCCTTTGTCTCCGATCAGACCCTGGAAGTGCTTCTGGAATTTTTGTCAGGACTTTCTCCTGACGCTCTGGTAGAGCAGTTATTCTTCGGAATGACGAAGGACGAACTGAGCAGGGAGACGGGGGAAGTGTCCCTGAGGGATCTTGCGGACAGAACGAGTGAGTGGTGCCTTTTTCCCATGACAAATGTACTTTATTCCAGGGATTCCGGGGCTGTACTGGGGGACGGGATGATTTTCGGAAGAATGCTGAACAGGGACAGGATGAAAGAACCCCCCTGTCTCAGGGCCATATTCCGCCGCCATCCCCTGCTGAATGATGCGGGATGGAAAACATGGTACGGGGCTGCGGATGAGGATGACGCGCCTGTGGAGGGAGGAAACGTTCACTGCTACAGCAGGAATGTGTTCGTCATCGGGGTGAACGAGAGGACCCATCCTGCGTCCATAGAAAAGATCGCGAAGAGAACCATGGAGTCGGGGGAAATAACGGACGTGCTGGCGCTTGTCTTCGAAAACCAGAGGCTCGGCCCACAGGATTCCATCGGCCTGAACGTTCACGTGGACATGTTCCTGAACATGATCGACCATGATGCGTTTCTCTTTTTTCCGTACATCGAAAAGAAGATCACCGTGCTTCATATCACCCGGGGAAAGGGGGAGAGACTGCGGATCCGCAGGGAAAACTCCCTTTTCGGTGCCATTAAGAAGGTGCTGAAGCTGAAGTCCGTACGGATAATCAAGGTCGGGGGAGAGGAAAGCGAAGCGGTTGCCTTCTCGGAACAGAGAGCGGGGTCAGGGGGAAACACTTTCGCCCTTGAGCCGGGGCGTGTCTGTATTTGGGACAGGAATACCGGTACCATCAAGGCCCTTGAAAAAGCAGGCATACAGGTCGTGCCTGTTGATGCCGACGAGCTGGTGAAGGGAGGCGGAGGCCCCAGGTGCTCCACAATGCCGCTGTGGAGGGACGATCTGTAGATCCTGTTCCTCCACAGCAAAGTTGAATACGGGGGCAGCCGGTCCGAAGCGCACGATCAACATGTATGCCCGGGACCGCATGTGCTTCAGGGCATACATGTTGATCGTGCCATGGATTGCAGGGATCCGGCTTTCTTTCCCGGTTCCCAGTGCCGGTCAGCGGCCTCGAAAGACGGGCGGGCGCTTGGCGAGGAATGCTTCCACACCTTCCCTTCCGTCCTCGGATGCGGCGAGAGCAGAGAAGAGCTCTCCGCCCACTTCGACAGCACGATCCACCGGAAGGCAGGACATGGAAGTAAAGCCCCTCTTCCCCGTTTTCAGAGAAAGAGCGCTCTTGGAAGCAAGACGTTTCGCAAGCTTTCCCACAGTATCCTCAAGGTGTTCCCTTGATGTCACATCGTAGATAAATCCAAGTTCCTTTCCCTTATGAGCAGGAATGAGATCCCCGGTAAGGACATACTGAAGCGCCCGTTTTTCACCGATCCACCGGGCGAGCTGGTATCCCGGCTCTAGACAGATGAGCCCCACATTCACTGCTGTGGTGCCGAAAACCGCGTCATCTGATGCCACAATAAAATCGCAGGCGAGAGCGAGTCCGGTCCCGTTGGCAAGGGCATACCCCTGGACTGATGCGATCACCGGCTTCGTCATTGCTGCCAGCACGTGGTTATGGCGGTCCATCAGCGCTAAAAAGTCCCGTATTTCATGGCGTTCTTTTGCGAGATACTCCTTCAGGTCGATGCCGGTGGAGAAATTTTTGCCTGTACCGGTGACGACCACAACGCGGACCGACGTGTCCGCCTCCATGGCAAGGAGCGCATCGCTGAGTCCGGAGGCCAGTTCCGTGTTGAAGGTGTTCATGGCATCCGGCCTATTGAGTGCTACTGTTCCGATTCCGTCTGAAATGCTTGTCAATATGGCTGTCATTGTTTTCCTCCCTGGTTGGAATTGGTTTTGTCGAGGCGGGGCATGGCACGTGCCGATGGGCAGAGAGCCAGCCCTCCCCTGGATGTGCAGCGGAGTTCTTCGGGAAGCATTCTCCCCACGCTGTCCACTGCGCTGATGGTTTCGTCGAGGGGTATCGGGCTCGTGTAGCCTGAGAGAACAAGGTCGGAACAAAGGAAAGCCTGAGATGCGAGTGCGGCGTTCCGGCTGTGGCAGGGGATTTCTACAACTCCCTGAATGAGGTCGCAGACGGACCCCATTACGTTCTGGAAAACTGTGGCCGCCGCATCGCACGCCTGGCGGGGTGTGCCGCCTGCGGCCTCAACAACGGCTGCCGCAGCCATTGCGCCTGCGGCGCCTATTTCCACCTGGCATCCTGCCACCTCGGCGGCAAAAGTACTTCTGCTGTCATGGAACATGCCGATGGCGCCGGCAGCCCACAGGGCATCCAGTAGTTTTTCCTCCGGAACGTGAAGATCATTTGCCAGTGTGACCAGGACGCCCGGGATCACTCCTGCAGCGCCGCCGGTGGGAGCCGCGCAGACAACGCCGCCGGATGCGCATACATGGAGCGCGGCCATGGAGCGGATCGCTGCCCTGGCATGGGGGCCGCCGACGAAGAGGCTGCCTTTTTCCGCTGATTTCCATAGTTTTCCCGCAGAGGGACGGAGCAGTTTCATGGGAAGATCGTCGGAAAATCCCTGTTTCACCGAGGCGGTCATTATTGCCAGCCTGTGGGACATCTCCCTTTGAAGAATGGCTTTGTCAATGCCAAGGAGTTCCTCTTCATAGGCAAGGGCAGCTTTTCCAAGGGAGATTCCGGTTTGTTCCGCGGCTGAAATCATGCCGGCAGCCGTTGAGCAGAGCCCAGTACCGGGCATGGGAAACATCACCGGCTCTGCGGCAAAGACGGTATGTCCTTCAGCTTTTCCCGGGAGTCCCGCGAACAGGTCTTCCGGCATGGGCTTTCCGGACGAAGCGTGGATCAGATATCCTTCACCGGAACGGATGAGTTCGCATTCCACCCCCCGGATCTCCGGGAGATCAGGAACCTCGTTCACGGAGACTGAAAGGAGAAGTTCATGCCGTTCTCCGGTGATCAGGAGGGGGAAACCGTTCAGGGATGCTATTTCAAATGAACCACCTCCCGTTGAACGGCTGTGGATCACCAGCTTCCTGTCCCCTCCCCACAGGGTAAGGAGTGAGCTGTTGGGGTGGTCCGCTTCAGGGAATGTGCGGCATTCAAAGGAAATATCCAGTCCCAGACCCGGGGCGAGAGAAAGAACGGAAGAAAAATCAGGTTCGGTGAGGGATCGGCCAAGGAGTCCGGAAGTGAACGCCAGGTCGCTCCCCTGGTCGTGGTAGCACACGGCCAGGGAACTGGACGGGTGGAACGAGAAAACCGCCCTTTCGGGAGTGCGGCCGAGAAGCCGGCGCGCCATACAGCCTATCCGCCATGGTCCGGCTGTGTGAGAGCTGGAGGGACCCCGCATGACGGGACCTATGACATGGTTGAGAATGCTGACTTTTTTCACAGTGCAGGCACCTCCTGTCAGGAAACACTTTTATTATTATGCAGTATATCACCTTGAATTTTCCATAAAAGCAGAGGTGAGGACAGGTAAAAATGCTTTCCCTTTTCGCCCGTGTTTGTGATAGATTAATGCTATGAGGTGATGAGAATGAAAATCATGACAGCATTGACCTTAGTGATAAGCCTTTTGTTCTCTGTGCCGGCAGTAACTGGGGCGGAAGCGGCAGATGACTCTTTTTTCGCAAAAGCCTGGGAAAAGGCAATGCCGAAGCTGGAAAAATCACTGCAGCTGTTCGACAGGCAGAAGGAACTTCCGGAATCAAGTTTTTTCGGCGAGGACCGGAAATCCAACACAAAAAAATACGAGGAGCTTCTCGACGAGGTCTTCGAGATCCTCATCGGATCGGAACTGCACAATTCAAGACAGGAATACGGTGTGCTGGAGATGAAGATCGGGCGGGCAGGGGATGAGATCTCACAGCTTCAGAAGGAGCGGATCACCGCTCCGGAGAAAAGCTGGAACCCGTTGAAAAAAACAAGGGCGAAGATCGATGGAAAAATAGAGAAGTTGAAAGAAGAAATAACAGATCTCAGCGCGAGAAAAGACGAGCTGAAAAAAAGCATGAAAGACTCGCTGCAGGCAATGGGTGTCAAAGTAGAGGAGCGCCAGCTCGATATCCTACTCTCCAGCGTGAGCGGAGACGATATTCTGTACCTTCTTCTGGCCGCCGACAGCATCCGGAAGATCAACCTGCAGATAGTGGACCTGCTCAGAGGCGGACAGGGAAACGTGCAGTCAGCCAGGAAATATACGGGCGTCCACATGGTGCTTGTTGATCTTTACCTTCAGGCGAACCTCGACGTGCTGGATAAAATAGGAAAAGAGTACATACCTCGCCTGGAAGCAATAATGACCTCGGCGAAGAAGCTTGGGGACGAAGCAAGGCAAATGCTCGCGAAATCGGGAAGTGACGAGAAAACCAGGCAGGTTCTCGAGGTCAACGTAAAGGCCAATGAACGGACTGTGAAGACTGCCGAACTATACCGGAAGTATCTCAGAGGGCAGGAAAATTCACTTAGGGATGCCGTAGGCAGGCTGAGACGGGATCATTTTGTCGCAAAGAATACGTACGATACAGTGAAAACAGGCAGTGATCTGATTTCCCTCATTCAGATCTCCATGAGTACCCTGGAGGGGGTTTTCGGATTCGCCGTTCCTGACCTTTCAATTGTGTATGACCAGGAACTGATGAAGGAGTTCGAACGCATAACCGAGCGGATACGAACCGGAAGCTGACCCGCGGCATTTTGCGACTGTGTCCGCCTTCTGTCCTGAGGAAAGATGCTCGGCCTTTCCCCTGAAGCCGTCAGGGAAAAAGGGGAGGAAACCATGAAAAAAAGGAGCCCCTTGCCCGCCAGGGCGAAAAAAACAGTTTCAGCTGCCCTGTTCCTCCTGTGCTTTATTGCTTTTCCGGCGTTCTCCTTTCTGGGAGAAGTCTGCTTTCCACTGAATATGGCGGCATACGGATCGAATCTTCAGGAAAACCCCAGAAGCAACACACACAGGAGTGTCACCCGGGAATCAGCTTCATCCCGTGGAAGGGCTATGGAGATCTGGAAGCAGGCAGCGGCACTGCAAATTGAGAGGAAATACGAAGAGGCTCTTGAAAAATACAGGGAAGGGCTCGGATATGCGGAGGATGCCCGTGTTCGGGAACACGTGGGCATGCTCGAAAGGTTTCTTTTTCGGCACGACCCTGAGGAAAGGAACCGCCTTGAAGCAGCCCGCGAGCAGGCCATGGCTATCTGGAAATACGCGGCGGCGCTGCAGCAGGCCAGGGAGTATTGGGAGGCGCTTGAAAGATACAGGGAGGGGCTCGCAATTTTTGAAAACCGGAGAGTTCGTGAGCACGTGGAAAAACTCGAGCTGTTTATTCGCAGGCTCCTTTCCCTGGGAGGCGTTGAGATCCGCGTTCAGGAAAGAAAACAGGGACCGTTGGTTTTAAAATCCTAAAGCCTGCGCTGAAAAAATCCGGTACCGTTTTCCCCTAATACCGTAAGGACATTTTCAGCGCCTTTTATTCTGTCTTTATTTCAGGGCCTGAACAGTGATATAGGCTGAACCTCATGTCAGCGGAAAGGTTTTCATTGCGAAGGGATGATCCTTGAGTGAAAAGTGACAATCAGAATGCCGGAAACCGTGAGTTTTTAGAACAATATATCCCGCTGCTGAATTTTTTCGCCGAGGTGTGTGGAGGGGAATACGAATTTGTTCTCCACGATGTTTCCCGTCCTGAGGCATCAATTGTCGCTATCCGGAACGGACATATCAGCGGACGGTCTGTGGGCAGCACAATGTCGGAGTATGCACCGACGTTCATACAACTGATACAAAGAGGCGGCTTTGATGAGGACATGGTAGCCCATGTTGACAGGACCACTACCGGTCGGATCCTTGAATCCCACACTTTTTTCATTAAAGACTCAAAAGGGGATCTCCGGGGCATGATCTGCGCGAATCATGACGTTACCGATCTTTTAAAGCTTCACGATGCACTCCATGAAAAAATCCGGACTCTGAACGGCCTTTCCATGGAATTTGCTGAAAGGACGAAGGAGGAAACTGCCGGACTTGAGGCTATTTTTGAAAAAGAAAGGCATTCCAATCTCGACGGGCTTATGGATGTCATTATAGAGCAGGCTCTTGCTGGATGCAGTCTGGCCACGGGGGAAATGACTCCCGCGGACAGGATGAGATTCGTGGGCGTATTGAAAAGACGCAGTTTCTTTTCCATGAAAGGGGCTGTGGAAAAGGTTGCAGGACGTCTTGGCGTGTCCGAAGCAACGGTGTACCGCTACCTGAAGAAAGCATGACCGGTAAGCCGGCAAAAAAAGACCTCAGAAGGAGATTCCCCTTGGGATCTCTTTTTTGTTTGTTGCAGAATGGGATAGTATGTGATAAAAATTTATTATTATTTTGATGTTTTGTACGGACTTACCGGAAAGGGGATAACCATCAATGAAAGTAATTCTCACTGGGAATGAAGCTGTTGCACGCGGAGCCTGGGAAGCAGGCTGCCACGTTGCCGCGGCGTATCCCGGCACTCCAAGCACGGAAATACTCGAGAATGTGAGTACGTACCGGGAAATGTATTCGGAATGGTCTCCGAACGAAAAGGTTGCGCTTGAGGTCGCTTCCGGTGCATCAATGGCAGGGGCGAGGGCCATGTGCGCCATGAAGCACGTGGGATTGAATGTGGCGGCCGATCCCCTGTTCACCATGTCGTACATCGGGGTGAACGGAGGACTTGTAATTGTCGATGCAGATGATCCCGGGCTGTTCAGTTCCCAAAATGAGCAGGACAACAGGTGGTATGCCCTTCACGCAAAGCTTCCCATGCTTGAACCCTCGGACAGTCAGGAATGCCTTGATTTCATGAAGGCTGCATTCGATATTTCGGAGCAGTTTGATACCCCGGTGCTGCTGCGGCTTACAACCCGGATCTGCCACAGCAAGGGGGTAGTGAGGACCGGTGAACGCACGGAGCGTCCTGTTCGAGCCTACAACCGAAACCCGGCGAAGAATGCAATGCTTCCGGCTTTCGCAAAGGCAAAGCATTACATGGTTGAGAAGCGGCTTGAAGAAATGCGTTCTTTTGCAGAATCATCTCCATTGAATTATATAGAAATGAACGAAGGTGCAAAAATCGGAGTCGTGGCAAACGGAGTGGGATTTCAATACGCCATGGAAGCCCTGGGAGACAGGGCAAGTTACCTGAAAATCGGCTTTACATGGCCTTTCCCGCGGAAGCTGGTCCGCGAGTTTGCCGCGAAAGTGGAGACTCTTTGGGTTGTGGAGGAGAACGATCCCTTTATGGAGCAGGAAATCCGAGCCATGGGCATCCCCTGTTCAGGAAAGGATGTTCTGCCCCTTGTGGACGAACTTTCTCAGGCCCTGGTCGCAAAGGCTGTCCTGGGAACTGAACCTGGTCCCGGAACGGAAACCGGTATAATGCCCCCAAATCGGCCTCCTCTTCTGTGTCCTGGGTGCCCTCACAGGGGACTGCTGTTCCTCCTGAGCGGCAAAAAGGATGTCGTTGTAACAGGGGACATCGGCTGTTACGGTCTTGGATCCATGCCTCCGCTGAATGTGGGAGAGAGCACCATTTGCATGGGGGCAGGATTTTCGGCGGCCATAGGATTCCAGAAGGCTCTTGAAAAAGCGGGAAAAGACCGGAAGGTTTTTGGGATCCTTGGAGACTCAACTTTCTTCCACTCGGGGATCACGGGACTGATCGATGCTGTCGTGAACAAGTCCAGGGGTGTCTTTGTGATCCTGGACAACAGGATCACTGCTATGACCGGCCAGCAGCACAACCCGGGGACGGGCGTGACCCTCATGGGTGAGGAGACCGCTGCGCTTGATATTCCGAAGCTCTGTGAAGCCTGCGGCGTGAAAAGCGGGAATATCCATGTTGTTGACCCCTACGACCTGAAGGCGGCGAAGAAGGCTGTGGACCTGGCGATGGCAGCGGATGAAACCACTGTCATAGTGACAAATCGACCCTGTGCTCTCATAAAGGATGTCCAGAGGGCAAGATCGGACCTGTTTTGTACCATTGACCATGAAAAATGCGTTGTCTGCGGGGCGTGCCTGAACCTTGGCTGTCCTGCCATAACAAAAAAGGACGGGAGGATCGTCATTGATCCTGTACCATGCAACAGCTGCGGACTGTGCGTTCAAATCTGCCCGAAGCAGGCTATTTCAAGGGAAGGTGAGCTCCATGACTAGGGAAGGGAAAAACGTCCTGCTTGTAGGTGTCGGAGGGCAGGGAACGATCCTCGCGAGCAAGGTTCTGTCGGAGGGGCTGCTTTCTTTCGGATACGACGTGAAAATGTCCGAGATACACGGAATGGCGCAAAGGGGAGGAAGCGTATCGACCCATGTGAGGTATGGCGAGAGGGTCTTTTCCCCTGTGATTTCAAAAGGTGAGGTCGATATACTGGTGGCTTTTGAGAAGATGGAGGCACTCAGGTGGCTTCCCTACATTTCCGGGGACGGCATGCTTATCGTGAATAACCAGGAGATTTTTCCCATGCCGGTTATCCTCGGTCAGGCGGAATACCCCTTCCAGCTGGAAAAAACACTTTCTGAAGCGGTATCCCGGTGTGTGGTCATAGAGGCTGCAAAGGAAGCTGAAGAGATAGGCGATCCTCGAGTGATGAACATGGTGCTTCTGGGAGCGGTGGTGAAAAAACTGGGTCTTGATGAAATGTCGTGGGAAGAAACACTCAGGACATGTGTGCCGCAGGCGGCATTTCAGCCCAATCTACTTGCTTTCGAAAAGGGAATGAAGCTGGCGGAGTAGGGTACCGGCATCTGGCACAGGGAAAACGAATACAAAGGCGGGGGTGTTTTCCCGCCTTTTTTTAACGGGGAAAATATACTGTATGATATACTTCTTTACTATAAATCATACGTGAAGCGAGTGTTATTCATGGAAAAAGTCCAGAAATCATCATCCGGTACTTCCAGAAATATAGTTCTCGCTGTAGCTGCCCTTACATCTTTCCTGCCGCCGTTCATGTTGTCTGCAGTAAATATTGCACTTCCGGCTATCCAGAATGCATTTGGCGCCGGTGCCGTTCTTCTCAGTTGGGTGGCAACCTCGTACCTGCTGTCTTCCGCAGTGTTCCTGGTTCCGGCCGGAAAGATGGGTGATATCTGGGGGAGGAAACGGGTATTGGAGTGGGGGATGTGGATTTTCATTCTTTCTACCTTTCTCTGTCCCTTTTCACCATCCATGGAACTGTTTATCCTTCTCCGTGCGGTGCAGGGAATGGGTGGATCGCTGATGCTCACCATGGGCATGGCCATTCTCACGTCTGTATTCCCGTCGTCTGAAAGAGGGAAGGCGCTTGGGGTCAACGTGGCGGCAATATACCTGGGTTCGTCGGCGGGACCGTTTTTCGGCGGGATACTGATCTCTTTTTTCGGATGGCATTCCGTATTTTTTATCAATGTGTTTCTGGGAGCAGTTTCGCTCCTGCTTCTGAAACAATTTGTCAAGTTCGAGTGGAAGGAAGGCTCGAGCAGGAGTATGGATATACCGGGCTGCCTTGTCTACGGGGTATCTCTTGTTGCGGTAATGTACGGAGTTTCTGTTCTGCCTTCCGGGACCGCGATCGTCCTTATGGCATCCGGTGTACTTCTGTTTTTCGTTTTTCTCAGGAGAATGCTGACGGTTGAGGATCCACTTTTCGAGGTCAGGCTTTTTTCGGGAAACAGGGTTTTTGCGTTTTCGAACATTGCGGCGCTTATAAACTATGCGGCCACATATTCAGTCGCTTTTCTCCTCAGTCTCTACCTTCAGTATATCAAGGGAATGACTCCTTCCGAGGCTGGAACCATAATGGTGATCCAGCCGATTCTCCAGGCGGCCCTTTCGCCTGTTACCGGGAAACTTTCCGATCGTATAGAACCTGGCCTGCTCGCCTCCGGGGGGATGGCCTCCACGGCAATTGGCCTCGGGATCTTTGCTTTTCTTGACTGGGGCACTCCCATGTTTCTTATTGTGGCAGGACTGGTTCTTTTAGGACTCGGTTTCGCTTTTTTCTCATCCCCGAACACGAACGCCATCATGGGGTCTGTTCCGTCACGGTATTACGGGGCTGCCTCGGGGGCTGTTGGGACCATGCGGGTCCTGGGACAGATGACCAGCATGGCTGTTATCACCATCGTTTTTGCAGCACTGCTTGGCGACGGGCAGATAACCCGGGAGCGGTACGATTCCTTTATCTCGGCTGCACGGATCTGTTTTTCTATTTCGTCACTTCTCTGTTTTACAGGGGTTTTCTTCTCATGGTTCCGGGGAAGCCTGCATACACTAAAAAATGAGACAGTCTCCGGGAAAGGGGAGGCAGATGAACAGTGATCGATCAGGTGCTGCTTTTTTTGTGAAATCGCATGTTGTGAGATAATATTTCTCAATGAACACGATTGCGGGGTGAAAGAGAATGATTGATTTTGAAAAAGGCTACTCTCTCGAGGAATATTTTGCGAAAGGATACGAGGAAGAGCGTGAGAGGCAGAGACGGGCCTGTGAACGGGCCGTCTATTCGGAAGCATTTGAAGAAGCTGTGAAAAAAGTGAAAGAACCCGTAAGACTGGCTGCCTTTGCAGAAATATACTGTCCGGATACGGTCGTGGTCATGCCTTTCGTGAAGAGAGTGGCTGATCTGAACCCCCTGGTCCGACTCGCTGTCTTCGAGCGTGACCCTTACATGAAGGAAATGGAGACTTTGACCGGAACGGCAAGGATCCCCACGCTGCTTTTCTTTGATGGGGAAATGAACCTCATGGCAAAGTACGTGGAGCTTCCCGACGGGCTGAAAGATAAAATGAAAGATGCCGACCCGGCTGAAAAAAGCACCATGAGTCTCGATTACCGAAGGGGCAAGTATAACTCTCTGATCCAGGAAGAACTTGCTTCAGCTCTTTCGCTTTTTCACTGAAATCCCCGATGGCGTGTGATGATGATCCACGTCAATTGGTTCCAATTTAGAAACGAGGTACCGGATGTCACTTTTTAAGGTTTTTGTCCTTTTTCTCCGCCTCGGGGCCTTAACTTTCGGCGGAGGAATCGTAATGATCGGCCTGCTCGAGCGCGAGCTTCGGGGAACAGAAAAACTTTCGTCCGAAGAAACGATGGAAATGATCATTTTTGCTACGGCTCTCCCCGGGCCCATTGCCGCAAACCTTGCCTGGCTTGCGGGAGAGAAACTTGCAGGAAAGACCGGGGCTTTTACGGCAGTATTGGGTACCGTTATTCCGCCGTTTCTCACGATCCTTTTCCTTTCGAAATTTTTTCTGCTGCACATGAACGATCCCCTTATCGCCGCTTTTTTTCTCGGGGCGGCATGTGCTGTGGCTGTCATAATCGGAGGAGTTGTTTTCGATATGACGAAAATTTCTTTTTCAGGCGGATGGAAGGATATGGTGGTTTTTGCGGTAGTGTCTGTCCTTCTTCTTGCCTTCCGCATGTCCCCTTTTATTGCCCTGGGAGCGGGGCTTTCGCTGCGCATTGCCCTTGGTGAGGAGAAATTGCGGTGAGCTCGCTTCCGGTACTTTTTATTACTTTTGTACGGATCGGCCTTGGGGCGTTTGGAGGCGGTCTCGCCACCATACCATTTATCCACTACGAACTGGTCGTTTCAAATCCCTGGCTGACGGAAAGGGAATTCTCAGATGTGGTCTCTCTCGCGCAGATGACGCCGGGACCTGTTGCAGTAAACGCCGCCACGTTTGTGGGGTACAGGATAGCCGGTCTTGCGGGGTCACTTGCCGCAACGACGGGTGTTGTGGCGGCACCGCTCGCTCTTTTGGTCCTTGTTGCATTTTTTGTATCCCGTGCATCCGGGAAGGCAAAGGAATGGACCGAAAGAGTCCAGCGGTCGCTCCGTCCCGTTGTTGCTGCGATGCTTCTGGCCGCCTTCTGGACAGTAGTTCGGCCGCTTGCAGATGATTGGCGGCTTTGGCCGTTCTCTGCCGCGGTCCTTGGTGCGTCAAGGCTTCCCGTGGTGAGAAAATACCCTCAGGTGTTGTTGCTCGGGGCAGGGGTCGCGGGAATGCTGCTCTTTTAAAAAGAAAAAATCGCTGATGCGAAAGGATTGATGCTGTCATGGAGATGAAAGTTGCCCTCATAGATTTATCGGCGGGCAGTACGGAAATTGTGAATGTTCCGAAAGAATTGCTCAGAAAGTATATCGGAGGCTCGGGACTGGCAACGTATTTTCTGTTTCAATACGGTTCGCCTCAAGCGGATCCTCTTTCCCCGGAGAATCCGCTGATTTTCATGAACGGTCCCTACCAGGGGACCGGCATACCTACGTCCGGCAGGCACCAGGTCGTGAGCAAGTCGCCTCTTACCGGGATCTTCGGTGAATCGGACTGCGGCGGAACATTCGGGTATCATATGCGGAAAGCCGGCTTTGACGGCGCAATATTCCTCGGGAAGGCATCCTCGCCGGTGTATGTTGCCATGAAAGACGGCGTTGCAGAAATACGGGACGCCGGTTTTCTGTGGGGCAAGGATACGTTTGAGACAGAAGAGACCCTTCTTGAAATCGAGGGCAGCCCCGGCGCGGTCGCATGTATAGGCCCAGCAGGCGAACGACTTGTGCTCCTGGCGAATATTATGCATGATGGGCCAAGCGGGAGAGCTGCGGGACGGGGTGGTATGGGAGCGGTCATGGGGTCGAAGAACCTCAAGGCCGTGGTGGCTCGGGGCAACGCTTCCGTACCAATGGCCGATCCTGAAACCGTCAGGGAGAAATCCAGAGAAAAAGCCCGCTGGTATGTAGAAAAAATGCCTGCAATGACCCGTTATGGTACTCCCGGGGGGGTAGCTTTCGCTGAACAGAACGGTGACTTGCCGCTGAAAAACTGGAGCATGGGGAGCTGGAGCGAAGTTAAGTCCATAACGGGCGAGGCAATGGCTGAAACCGTTCTGACAGGGAACTGGGGATGCACGGCATGCCCCATACGATGCGGCCGGGAAGTCGCGTTCGATGAGATCAGCGGGGGCGGACCCGAGTATGAAACCCTGGGAATGCTGGGAAGCAACTGTCTTGTCAGTGATCTCAAGGCTATCTGCAGGGCGAATGATCTTTGCAACAGGGAGGGCCTTGACACCATCTCGTGCGGTTCTGCGGCAGCTTTTTCCATGGAGCTTTTCGAGCGGGGGATAATTACCGAGAAAGAAATCGGCTATCCCCTTTCCTGGGGAGATGGAGATGCCCTGCTTCGTCTTCTCGGTGATATCTCGGAGAAAAAAGGGTTTGGAAGCATTCTTTCCGAGGGAACACGGAAAGCGGCTGAACTGATCGGAAAAGGAGCGGAAAAATACGCCATTCACAGCAAGGGGCTCGATTTCCCCGCACATGACCCACGGTGCTACAAAGGGCTTGCTGCGGGCTATGCTACATCCAACAGGGGGGCATGTCATCTCGCGGGATACTCGTATGCCTTCGAACGGAGTGCCGTCTACCCGGACCTTGGAATCAACGAAGTCCAGGACCGGTCTCTGGACGAGGGAAAAGGGGAGCTCAACGCCAAGCTTCAGGACATGATGTGCGTGATGGATTCACTGAAAATGTGCAAGTTTCCCTTTGCCAATACGGCAATTGCGGATATCCTCACCTGGCTGAACGGAATCACCGGCTGGGATGTGACAAAAGAGGAACTTCTGGAAACAGGGGAAAGGATATTCAACCTGAAACGTGTCTATAACATCGCATGTGGTGTAACCGGGAAGGACGATACCATTCCGGAGCGGATCCTCAGGGAACCCAGGGGATCGGGAGGTTCTGCAGACTCCCTCCCTGTACTTGAGATACAGCTGGAAGAGTATTACAGGGTCAGAAAGTGGTCTTCTGAAGGTATCCCTCTCCCGAAAACACTCTCCGCCCTCGGGCTTGAAAAATTTATTCCCTTCGTTGAACAATAGGGGGAAGGAGCGGCGAATCCGTGGCCGTCCTTTTTTAGCAGCACGTATTTTTGGCAGGTCGGATTTTCTGCGGTCACGTGAAAAACGGTAGAGATTTGGGGAAGAGAGGGCTGGAATGATGAAAAAAATAGGTTCTTACGTGGGCATCTCAATACTTTTCCTTTTGATCCTTGTATGGGGAACGTCAAAGCTTGCCGATCACTATGTCCTCTCACGTTGGAATACAGAAGATTCGGCTGTGGTGATAATAGAAGAGGTTCTCGGGATA